>DASVUA010000090.1:0-1924 GCA_036387295.1 Thermoanaerobaculia bacterium
CGCTGGAGTTTCTCTTCGTTGTCAGTGAAGACGGCGCCGGTGAGGCCGTACTGCGTGTCGTTCGCGATGCGCAGCGCGTCGTCATAATCCTTCGCTTTGATGATCGCGAGGACCGGTCCGAAGATCTCTTCCTGCGCGATCGTCGCTTTCGGATCGACGTCGGCGATGACGGTCGGCTCGATGAAGAAGCCCTGATCGCCGTTCGTGACGCCGCCGGTCAGCAGGCGTCCTTCTTCCTTCCCCTTCTCGATGTACTTGCCGATCGATTTGAACGCGCGCTCGCTCACGACCGGGCCCATCGCATTCGCGAAGAGCGTCGGATCGCCGATCGTCAGCTTCTTCGTCTTCTCGACGATCATCGGCACGATCTGGTCGTAGACGGCTTCGTCGATGATCGCGCGCGAACAGGCGGAGCACTTCTGCCCCTGGAATCCGAACGCCGCGGCGACGACGGCGCCGGCGGCTTCGTCGAGATTCGCGAATTCGCGATCGACGATGATCGCGTCCTTGCCGCCCATCTCGGCGACGACGCGCTTGATCCACAACTGACCTTCGCGGTGCTTGGCTGCTTCTTCGACGATGTGCAGGCCGACCCCTTTCGAGCCGGTGAAGGAGATGAAGCGCGTGCGCGGATGCTGCACGAGCGGCTCGCCCACTTCCGGTCCGCCGCCGGTGACGAAGTTCACGACTCCCGGCGGCATGCCGGCTTCCTCGAGGAGCTCGAACATGCGGTACGCGATCCACGGCGAATCCGACGACGGCTTGAGCACGACGCAGTTGCCGGTGACGATCGCGGCGGTGGTCATGCCGCAGGTGATCGCGAGCGGAAAGTTCCACGGCGGAATGACGGCGCCGACGCCCAGCGGAATGTAGATCAGCGCCCCTTCTTCGGAGTCGACCGGCGTCACCTGATGCTCGCCGGCGTACCGCAGCGCTTCGCGCGCGTAGAACTCCATGAAGTCGATCGCTTCGGCGGTATCGGCGTCCGCCTCCGCCCACGTTTTGCCGACTTCGAGAATCATCGTGGCGGAGAACTCGTGCTTCCGCTCGCGCATCAGCTTCGCGGCTTTGAGCAGCACGGCGGCGCGCGTTTCCGCGGTCTGGCGCTTCCACGATTCGAATGCGGACCAGGCGACTTCCATCGCGCGCTCGGCGTGCGTGGCGTCGCCTTCCTGGAAGGTGCCGAGGACCTGATCTTTGTGCGCGGGATTGATGGAGGTGAAGGTCTTCAGACCGGTGATGCGCTCGCCGCCGATGACGAGCGGATGTTCGCGGCCGATCTCGCCGAGAACCTTGGCAATCGCGAGGTCCATCGCGGCGGCATGTTCGGGCTTGTTGAAATCGGTCAGCGGTTCGTTGCGAAACTCGGGAAGAGACGACATGCTTGATTCCTTTCGGCTTTGGGCGCCGGGCGCCTCAGAAGGACGCGTATGTTATCCAAATCAACGACCCGAGCAACCGCACTGGCGCTGGCGTTGTTCGCAGCCTCGTGTGCACGGCTGCTGCCGTGGCGCGGACAGACGGCCGGCAGCGAGGTGAACCTCGCCTTCACGCTCGAGCGAAACCTCATCGAGCTGCAGACCGTTCGCCTCAACGACCGCCCCGGCCGTTTTCTCCTCGGCACTGCCGCGCCGCGCACCGTCCTCGATCCCGCGTACGCCGGAGCGGCTCCGCACGTCCTGCAGATCAGCGACAAGCGCGGCGTCGACATCGTGCCGGCGACGCTCGATCCCGGCGGCGTCGCCGACGGCATCCTCGGCGCCGACGCGTGGGAGAACGGCGCCATCGTCATCGATTACCGCAGCGGTCTTGCGACCTACCAGACCACGCGCGTCGAGCCGGCGTACATGACCGTGTTCCGATACTCCACCGCGCCGACGGTCGACGTGAACGTGAACGGGACCAGGGTGACGGCGATCGTCGA
>DASVUA010000091.1:0-2567 GCA_036387295.1 Thermoanaerobaculia bacterium
ACTCCGGATCGCTGCTGTTCCAGGTCGATTCGCCGGTGGGCATCTGGCGCAAGTACGAATACCCCGTGCTCGGCTTCAGTCCTGGGCCGCTGGGTGTCGTTCGCGACGGGCAGCATCGGTTGATCGAGTCTCACGACTACAAGAACTTCAGAAACGGAAAGACCTCGCTCCAGCAGAACGACGACATCACGGAAATCACACGCGGCGAAGAGGGGCGAATGACGACGGAGAGAAAGTCGCGCGTCACGTACAAGAGCGGACGCGTGGAAACGTACTACCAACGGTTCACGGGTGGCCGTTGGCGCGTGGTGGAGATCGACGGGGGCTGTTCTTCGTGCGGGAGCGGTTCGTCCGTCACCGCCTATAGCGAGCAAGGCGAGCCGCTGCGCATCCAGGACGGGGACGGTTACATCACGACGATCGAGTACGGCGCCACCAGCGGGCAGGTCATCAAACGGCGTACTGCGCTCAAACCAGCGACATGTGATCCGGCCACTGCGGTTGACCGCTGCCGCCAACTGCCGGACGCGCTCGCGACCGTCGAGCTCGTGGAAACGAGCGGCTCCGTCATTACAAATTACGAATACAACGATTCGTCATGGCCCGATCGACCCACGGAGATCCGAACCACCAGCGTCCTCCAGCCGGCACAGTCGAAAAAGGAGCTTCTCACGTATGACTCTGTCACTGGCCAGGTTCTCACGCGTTCGACCGTCGGTTGGACCGGTACCCCAGCCCGTGAGGAGACGCGAACGATCACCACGACGCTCTACAACGGGGTAGCGGCGGCCGCATTCACTCCGGGCGGCGGGACGTTCATTGCGGCGTGGGTGGCATTACCGCAACCCAAGGGTCTGACCGCATCGTCGAATGGTCCCCGCACCGATGTCGTCGACGTCACGTCATACGTCTACTATCCGGTCGATGCCTCCGTCCCGGCGTTGCTGCGCGGCAGGCTGGCCGCTGTGAAGAACGCTGCGGGGCATGTGTCGCTGTATGAGGACTACGACATTCACGGCAGCGCCCGCAAAACGACCTCGCCGAACGGAGTCGTCCAGACGAGCACATACGATGCACTCGGCCGCTTGACGTCGGCCAAAGTCGAAGGCGTGCAGAATTGCGACGTCACAGCCGATCCCCTTTGCACAACGGCACTCACCAGCGCACGGACGTATGACGGAACTGGACCGCTTCTCACCGAAACACAACCCGGCGGCGCCGCCACGGTCTATACGTACGACGATCGCCGACGCGTTTCGACCGTCTCCCGCGGGCCTTCCACGACCGACCTGCAGGAACGGATCGAGACGACGTACGATCCTGACACCGGCCGGCGCTCCGTCGAAAAGAAATTGCGCAAAGTCTCGGGCGCATGGGTCGAGGCGACACGCGAGTCCTTTCACTACGATACCTTCGGGCGTCTGGATGAGGTGACGCACGCTGACGACGCAAAGGCGGCTTACACGTACGACTCCGGCGCCCGCATCGCTTCCGTACGCGATGAGAACCACACCACAGCCAACACGCGGTATGGATATGACCCCGCCGGACGGCTGATGCGCGTCGATCAGACGCTCGGAACGGGTCTCGCCACGACAAAATACGCATACGACATTCACGGCAATCTGATCCAGGTCACCGATCCGAACGGCAATGTCACGTCGTATGTCTACGATGACTTCGGCCAGATGCTCCGGCAGACCAGCCCGGTTACCGGCGTCACGACCTATCAATACGATGTGGGCGGAAACCTCCTCACTACAACCGCCGCCGACCGCGCCGTCACCACGCGAACCTTCGACATCCTCGGGCGCGTTCTTACTTCGGTGGCGACACGCGGGCAGGTGACGGAGTCGACGTCCTGGACGTATGACGCCGGCGCGTTTGGCAAAGGGCGGCTCAGCTCCATGACCGACCCGACCGGGTCGACAGAGTACAAGTACGACCGGCGCGGTCTCCTGATTTCAGAACGGAAGACGATCGGCGGCACCGTTTACGTCACCGCGTTCGGCCATGACGCGAATGGCAACCGCTCCACTGTCACCTATCCCTCCGGCCGCGTCGTCTCCTTCACGCACGACTATGCGGGGCGTCCGGCGACGGCTGCTTCCGGAGGGGTTTCCCTCGTGACCTCGACCTCGTACCTGCCCTTCGGTCCAATGACGGAGCTCATGTACGGCAATGGCACGGTGAAGACGATGGAGTATGACGCCCGCTATCGACTCCTCAATCATCGATTGACGGGTTCCGCGGGCAATCTCGCACAATACGCATACACCCACGATGCCGCAGGCAACATCACCGCGATTCAGGACGTGCTCGATCCCTCGTACAACCGTACGTTCGCATACGACGACCTGCATCGCCTCGTGACGGCGAACAGTGGCTCCTCGCTTTGGGGCAATGGCAGCTATACCTACGACGCGATGGGCAACATGAAGAGCCTCTCCCTCGGCGCGGGGCGGTCGGCGACCTTCGTCTACTCCGGGACGACGCCAAAGCTGCTCACCGCCACGGAAAATGGGGTGGCGCGCTCTGTCGCTTATGACTGGGCCGGGAATGAGGCG
>DASVUA010000092.1:0-5111 GCA_036387295.1 Thermoanaerobaculia bacterium
GGAGCAGGATGTAGAGCATCACGTCTTTCGCCGTGACGTTCGGCTGCAGCTCGCCCGTCAACTCGAAGCGGATCGATTCCGACACTTCGACGGTCGTGAAGCCGGAGTGCACGAGGTTCGCGTACTCGGTCGCGCCGACGCCCCACGCCAGCGCGTTGTTCACGCCGCCCATGCAGGTGTGGCTGTCGGTGGCCTGGATGAAGTCGCCCGGATCGATGAACACCTCGCGCGCCACCTCGTGGCAGATGCCCGGCGAGACGTTGTCTTTGGCCGAAAAATCGCGGCACGAGGTGTGGCGCTGATAGTCGCGCTGCATGTCGCGCAGCGTCTGGATCTTCGGCATGAACGGGCGCATCTTCGCCACTTCATCGGCGTAGATGAGGTGATCTTCGAAGACGGCGAACTTCTGCGGATTCGTGATCTCGTATGAGTCGCCGTACTCCTGCCCGAGGAAGTAGTGCACCTGCGCGGTTGTGAACTCGTGCGTGTAGCCGCCGTCGACGTCGACCACCACCGCATCGCCCGGCTTCACGTAGCGGGCGTCGTCGGAGACTCCGCGCATGTGGCGCGCGAGGATCTTCTCCCCCATCGTCATCGGGCGCGGCGCGTTCTGCGGCACCGGCAGTTGCGCCTCGCCGCGCTCCACCGCTTTGGAAAACGGGAAGAGGCCGCCCCATTCGATGATCAGTTTCGTGATCGGGTCGTACTTGCCGGAGAACTCCGAGAGCGGCACACCCTCGCCTGCCTGCAGGCGCGTGAGCATGTCGTGGTCGCCCATCAGCAGCCCCTGATTGATGTTGTTGCCGGCGTGAATGGGGGCGAACGAGACGGCGATGGCGAGCTTGATGCCGCTGAAGACCTCGCACTGTGTGGCGGTCTCGCGCGAGCTTCCGACGCCTTTGCGGTAGCCGGAGACGATCACTTCGAAGTTGCCGTTGCGCAGCGCATCGGGTGCGAAGAGACGCTCGCCATTGACGATGAGTCCGGCGTAGGCGTTGCGCGCGATGTCTTCCGGTTTGTAGTCGAAGCAGACCCACGCCGGCGTCATGGCGTCGGTGTTGATGTCGTCGAGAAGGTCCTCGACGCGCAGGTCTTTCATCTGCAGATCGAGCTCGCCGGCGAGCTGCCTGCGGATGAGCTCGGGATCTTTGGTGAGAAACAGAACGCGCTTACCGGGAGTAAGCGTGACGACTTCTGGTGGTTTCATCGAGCCTCTTGAACAATGCGTCGTAGGCGTCGATTCTATGCTGGGCTTGTGCCGGAGGATGCTGGGCCTATGCGGGAGGATGAACGTCGCCGCCGCTCAGGCCGCTGCCGAGCGGAAGCGTGAACGAAAACGTGCTCCCGAGGCCGGGTGAGCTCGCGACGCCGATGCGTCCGCCGTGCGCTTCGACCGCGAGCTTGCAGAACGCCAGTCCGAGGCCGGTGCCGACGCGGTGACCCGCCTCGACCTGGCCGAATTTCTCGAAGATTCGCTCGAACGCTTCGGCGGGAATGCCGGCTCCGGTGTCGCGGATCGCGAACTGGATCGACCGCGGCTCGGTGAGCGAGGCGGTGATCGTCACTGTGCCGGCGCGGGTGAACTTGATGGCGTTGGCGATCAGATTGACGAGCGTGCGGCTCAGCTTGTTCGCGTCGCCCGGGAACGAAGGAAGCCCTTCCGGCACGACGGCGACGAGCTTCGTCTGTTCGAGCTCGGCCAGCGACGCAAGCTGCGCGACCGCTTCGCCGACGAGGTCGTTCGCGGAGAGCTCCGCGTAGCGCAGGTGCGGCGTGCCCGATTCCATCTTCTCGACGTCGAGAAGGTCGTTGATCAATCCGAGGAGCGTCTTGCCGCCGGCGGGGGCGAGCGAGATCATCTCGCGCTGCAGGGCGGTGAGCTCGCCGTGGCTGCCGAGCATTTCGACGCCGACGATCACCGACGTCAGCGGGGTCCGGAGATCGTGCACGATCATGTTGCGCATGTCGTCGCGGACTTTTTCGAGCTCCTGCAGCCGCTTGTAGTTGCGCTGCAACTCTTCGTACAAAAGCGCCTCGCGGTCGCGGCCGCGTTTCTTCTCCAGCGACGCGCCGATCCGCGCTTTCAACAGCGTCGCATTGAACGGCTTGGCGAGGTAATCCTCGGCGCCCGCTTCGATACAGCGCACCACCGACTGCACCTCGTCGATGGCCGAGATCATGATGACCGGCACGTGCTGCAGGCGCTCGTCGTTCTTGATCCGGCCGAGCACTTCATAGCCGTCCATGTCGGGCATCATGATGTCGAGCAGCACGGCGTCGAACGCCGCTTCGTGCATCCGCTGCAATGCTTCGGCGCCGCTGCACGCCGTCACGACGCGATGCCCCTGCCGCACCAGCCGGCGCGACAGCACGTCGCGGTTCGCCGCGTCGTCATCGACGACCAGCAGCAGCCCCGGAGCCGAAGCGCCGGCGCGTTGCGGGACGTGGAGCTGATGCTCGCTGACGCGACGCCCGCGAACGGAAGCAACGGCGGCCGCGGCGTCGCCATCGCCGCCGATCGTGAAGTTCTCTTCGATCAGCGCGAGCATGCGCCGCCCCGCGTCACCGACCCGCTGCAGATCGACCGCGAACGCTTCGCCGCGGAATCGCTCCGCATCCTCGGCCATCATCTCGGAGTATCCGATGATGAGGTTCAGAGGACTGCGCAGGTCGTGAAGCAGGCGAGAGGAAAGGCTCGTCGTCATCGCACGACCTCGGCCGCCCCGGTTCGCAACAGCAACGCCTCGATCTTCCCGAGAAGACGCGGCAACTCGATCGGCTTCGTGTCGTAGTCATCGCAGCCGGCTTCCAGCGCTTTCTCCCGATCGCTGGCCATCGCGTGTGCCGTCAGCGCGATCACCGGAATCTCCTTCAACTGCTCATCCGCTTTCAGGCGGCGTGTCGCTTCCCAGCCGTCGATGCGCGGCAGGCTCATGTCCATGAGGATCAGCTGCGGCATTGCGGCGCGCGCCACCTCCAGCCCCTGTTCGCCATCGACTGCAAGCAGCACCTCGTAACCCTTGCGGGCCAGGCGCCGCGACAGCATGTCGCGATTCAGCTCGTTGTCTTCTACGATCAGAATGGTGGTCATGGTGTCGACACTCGCCCCTGTTGCGCGTCCGCATCGTGGCGCCGCGCCGCCTTGTTGCCGACGAGAAGGTCGCGGACCTGCGCCAGCAACGATTCGCGCGAATCGCCATGCTTGCGCAGGATCGTTTCGACGTGCCCGCTGAGACGCCGGCGATCGGCGTTGCTGAGATCCTGTGATGTGAGGACGACGATCGGGATCGATCGCCATTCGGGCCTGCGGCAGACTTCCGCCGCGAACGCGAAGCCGTCCATCTCGGGCATCAGCAGGTCGAGGAAGATCAAAGCCGGACGCTCTTTCTCCATCGTCGCCAGCGCTTCGATGCCGTCGCCCGCCTCCGTCACCGCCCACCCTTCCTTCTGCAGCATCGCCTTCGTCAGCGCGCGAGCGGACGGATCGTCATCGATCACGAGAACCGGGCAGGGCGGCACGAGACAGGTGTACTTCTGCAGGATCTGCGACAGCTTGCGGCGATTGACCGGTTTGGTCGCGTAATCGGACGCGCCGAGCGTGAAGCCGCGCACCGGATCGTCGACCATCGTCAGCATGATCACCGGAATCTCCGCCAGCTCCTCGTCTGCCTTCAGCGCTTCGAGGACGGCCCAGCCATCCATGTCGGGCATCATCACGTCGAGCGTGATGGCCGCGGGGCGGAGCTTCTGCGCGAGCCGCAGCCCTTGTTCGCCGCCGCTGGCGGTGCGCACCGTATAGCCTTCTTTGCGAAGGTATCGCTGCATGAGATCGCGCTGCAGCGGATCGTCGTCGATGACCAGGACGCAGACCCCGGGTGCGAGCGAGTCATCCTCGTTTTCGCTCGTGGTGAGGCTCAGCTGCGGCGCGACGCGCGTGATCGCGTCGACGTAGTCCGATGCGAGATCGGGCGTCGTCGCCGGGAGCATCATCGTGAACAGGCTGCCGCCACCCGGAACGCTGCGCACTGTGACGTCGCCGCTCATCAACTGGCAGAAGCGGCGCGTCAGCGCGAGTCCGAGTCCGGTGCCGCCGAAGCGCCGCGTCGTCGACGCGTCGGCCTGCGTGAACGGCTGGAAGAGACGGACGATCTGCTCAGGACTCATCCCGATGCCGGTGTCGGAGATCGTGAAGTTGATCCAGTCGGTACCGTCCATCACCGCCCGCTCTGCGACGATTTTGATGCGGCCGTCGTGCGTGAACTTGGCCGCGTTCGCGACGAGATTGAAGAGGCCCTGGCGGACTTTGCCGACGTCGGCCCGCATGGCGCCGATGTCGGGCGCACAAACGATCTCGAGCGTGTTGCCGTTCTTCTCGACCTGAAGCTCGATCGTCGACGCCACCTCCTCGATCAGCGCCCCGATGTCGAACGACTCGACGCGCAGCTCCATCTTCCCCGCCTCGATTTTCGACAGGTCGAGGATGTCGTTGATCAAACCGAGCAGATGCCGCCCCGAGAGCGAGATTTTCTGCAGATCGCTGTCGAAGTCGTGCAGGTTCCGTTCGACCGCTTCTTCCTGCAGCATCTCGGAAAACCCGAGGATCGCGTTGAGCGGCGTGCGGAGCTCGTGGCTCATGTTCGCGAGGAAGAGGCTCTTCGTGCGATTTGCCGTTTCCGCGACGTCTTTCGCCTTCGCCACGTCAGCCTCGGCGCGACGGCGCTCGGTGACGTCTTCCATCGCCAGCACGAGCAGCTCCGCGTGGTTACGCTGCCGCAGCTTGCGCGCGTTCAGCAGCATCACGCGCCGGCCGAGGAGCGGAAAATCGTGCTCGAGCTCGAAATCGTTGAAGACAGAGCTCATCGGCACGATGTCTTCGAGCAGCGTCCGCAGCGCCGGTATGTCCCACTGCCCGTTGCCGAGCTCGTACACCAGCCGATCCTCGGTGTCTGCCGCGACGACGCCGAAGGTTTGATAGAACGCCCGATTCGCCGAGTGCACGCGCAGACTCGCGTCGAGAATCAGGAGCGGCTCGCGCACGGTGTCGACGACATCCTGCGCGTAGATCTGAATCTGATCGGGCAGATGTTGCGAGCGCCGCCGGTCGGTGATGT
>DASVUA010000093.1:0-2019 GCA_036387295.1 Thermoanaerobaculia bacterium
CGCGATCAACTCGATCGCCTCCAGCCGCTGCTCCGCCATCGTCTTCACCCGTAAACCCATGCCGACATCTGCGTTCCAGGACAGCCACGTTGTCAAATATGTCTCTAGAACTCTGTGTCAACTATGTCTCCGGGTTGAACCGAGCCCGCTGCTCCACAAGAACCGCCGCGGCAAGCGTGCAGTATCCGCCGACGGTTCACACGTGTCATCCCGAGCGAAGTCGAGGGATCCCCTGCGGATGCACGATGGTCTTGCCTTCGGCAGGGGATTCCTCGACTTCGCTCGGAATGACACGTGTGCGAAATGGCCGCGCGTTCCCCCACTTGTCATCCTGAGCCCCGCAGAGGGTGCAGTATCCGCCGACGGTTTCACGCGTGTCATCCCGAGCGAAGTCGACGGATCCCCTGCGGATGCACGATGGTCGAGCTGTCGGCAGGGGATTCCTCGCTTCGCTCGGAATGACACGTGGGCGCTAGTGGACGCGCGTTTTCCCACTTGTCATCCTGAGCCCCGAAGAGGGCGAAGGACCTTCTCCGTTGCATGGTGGAAGGTCCTTCGCCGTCTACGCGGCTCAGGATGACAAGATCCCCTGCAAATGCACGCTCTTCGCGCTGTCGGCAGGGGATTCCTCGCTTCGCGCGGAATGACACGTGCGCAAAGTGGACGCGCGTGCGTCCAAGCACGCCCTCGATCCCCCTACCTTCGGGCGAGTTTTTTCAGGGCGCGTTTGGCGTCGCGGGCTTGGCGGGGGGCGATGCAGCGGTTGGTCAGGATGCGTTCGTACACGGCGATGGCGGCGGTGAGCTGGCCGTCTTCGGCGTAGTCGCGGGCGCGGTCGAGGAGCGCTTCGGCTTCGGCTTCGCGGTGCTCGAGCTCCTCGCGCACCAGGTCTTCGACCTCGGTGACCGGGAGCGTGTGGCCGTCCGCTTCCACGCGGCCGAGAACGTTCCCCTCGGCGTCGGTCAGCACGGCCATCGGCACATCCGCGCCGACGCCCAGACTGGTGAGGCGCGCGGAGTCGGTGAAGCGCACGACGCGCATGGCGACGCAGCGGGACGAGAACACCGTCAGGTCGTACGAGCTGAGAAGATCGGAGCGGCGGAGTTCGTCGCGCGTCGCCGGAATCCAGAACAGGACCAGCGGCGCGTCGACGGATTCTCCCGGATCGACGACTTCCCACGGCACGAGCGTGACGCGCGCTTCCCCTGCCGTGAGCGCGTTCGCTCCGATCACGAGAACGGCGATCGCCGCCGCAAGCACGCGTGCGAGTCGGACCATCTGCAAAACCTCAGGGGAACGCTGGAATTATAGTCGCGGAGCGTGCGCGTCGACTTAGAATCGCGCAATTCCGGGCAGTCTACGCACAGGCATGGCGCAACCCTCCTTTGGTCATTACGAAGTCCTCGGTCCCATCGGGTCCGGCGGTATGGGCGAGGTCTTCGTCGCGCGCGATCCGCGGCTCGGCCGGAAGGTCGCGATCAAAATGTTGCCGCTGCGGCTCACGACCGAGCGCGACACGCTGACGCGTTTCACGCAGGAGGCGCGCTCCGCCTCGGCCCTCAATCATCCGAACATCGTCACGATCTACGAAGTCGGCGCCTCCGAGGGGTCGCCGTACATCGTGATGGAGTTCATCGAAGGGGAGGACCTCCGGACGCTCATCAACGCCGGCCCGGTGCCGATCCGGCAGGCGCTCGACATCGCCTGTCAGATTGCGGACGGCCTCGCCGCCGCGCACGAGCGCGGCATCGTCCATCGCGATCTCAAACCCGAAAACATCATGCGCACGCGCGATGGCTTCGTGAAGATCCTCGACTTCGGACTCGCGAAAATCATCACGCCGGCGCCGGAAAGCGGCGAAGACACGCTGCAACTCGAGATGCCGGGCACCAATCCCGGCACGATCCTCGGCACGGTCGGCTACATGTCGCCCGAGCAGGCGACCGGGCGCCGTCTCGACTTCCGCTCGGACCAGTTCGCGTTTGGCGCGATCTTCTACGAACTGCTCACCGGCAAGCC
>DASVUA010000094.1:0-1992 GCA_036387295.1 Thermoanaerobaculia bacterium
TCGAATCCCGTTAGGGACGCCACCGGGCACGGCCCGGTGCGCTGGTTGGCCAAGCCTCCTTGACGCCTCTCCTCATTGACGAACGCGTTGGTTGGCCAGGCCATTTGCCGGCTCTCCTCCCTGCCGGCTCGTCTCGACCGAGCGCGGCACGCTCTTCGTCCACTACAGCACGCGCCCGGAGCAGCGGTTCGGCGCGTTACGCGGCGCGTTTGGCGCGCGCTTTCAGGCGCCGCTTGGCGGCTTTCATCCAGGTGCGGAGCGGAATGGCGACCGACTCTTTCATCGCGAAGAGTTTGTAGAGAAACGGCGAGGGCTCGAGGTTCGCGTCGAAGTAGAACGGAACCGCGATTCCGAACGACTTCGGGACTTCGTTTGCCGGCAGCTTTTCGGCCGCATAGCGCGAGGCTTCGCGGTATGTCTGCAGGTACAGCAGGTACATCTGCCACGAATCGTTTCGCGGGCGGTTCACGGTGAAGCCGGTGCCGTCCATCAGGATGGGATGCCAGCCGCCTTTGTAGTGGATGATGTGGGTATCGTTCGTGACGGGGCAGGAGCGCGTTTCATTGAGCTCGCTGCACGGAAAGCCTTTGATGCGGAGCGCTTCATCGCCGCTCTGCACTACGTAATCATTCTTCGTTCTGTCGAAACCGATCAGTTCCCACCACGCCATCTGATCCGGGCCGCCGTATGGATGCGACGGGCCGGTGGCTTGTTCCCGCAATGCAGGAGTGGTGATGATTTCCGTCGTGCGCCGCGCCCACACGTCGAGGAATGCCAGCAGCCCCGGCGTCGTCCGCAGGAGAAAAACTCCAGTATTGAGAGGGAACGGCTCCTGTACCTTGTGCGTGAACCCTGCTTCGAACTCCTCTTCGAAGTAGTGGCTGACGTCTTTGAGGACGAGCATGTCGCTGTCCATCAACACGATCTGCTCGCCTGGATGATGCGCCGCCGCTTTTGCCCAGAGCGGAGCTTTTTCGCCGATGTTGTCGATCAGATCGGCGTGCCGGCCGACGCCGACGTCGATGAATTCATACTCGGGATAAACGCGCTCGAGCAGCCGGATCGCCGGCGTGACGTCCTGCCAGAACACCGTCACGTTGGCCCGCGGGTTCGATCGTTTGATCGAATACAGGAGCGGGACGAGCAGCCCTCCGTACTTTGCGCCGTAAACAGAGGTCACGAATCGCAGCGCGGGTGGGGTCGTCGACATCGGCCGGATCATACAAGAAGGCACTGCAGCGTCGGCTCACGCGTGCGTCGGGCTCGCGTGCCTGAACGTTCTCACTCGGATGCCGGCACAGTGGTCCCCGAGATGAGATCCACACCATACGACCGCGGAAAGACGTCGCGCCATTTCTGCGGCTGCGAGCTGGCGATGCAGAAGGTGTAGGTGCTGTAGACGGGGTTGTCGTTGTTGGTGCAGTACACGACCTCGAATCCGCTCTCACCGAGGAGGCTGGAGAGGGCGAAGGGGGTTGGACGCCAGTAGTCGAGGAACGAGCCGGCATCGAAGTGGACCTGCTGCCGGAACGGCACGACGATGATCACGATGTCGCGCGAGAGAAGGCAGAGATTCATCACCGCTGTGCGAATGTCGAAGATGTGCTCGAGCACGGTGTGGTTGAAGACCACGTCGAACCGGGCATGCAGTTCGGCGGCGAGTGGAGCGGTGAGGTCGAGAAAGATCTCTTCGGGTTTGCCGGTCGCGCCGCGCGAACCGCCGATGTTCGAGATCGTGTACGAGGTTCCGTGCGGGAAATAATCGCGATAGCGGCCGCCGTGCTTGTCCTCGTCGTGCCATCCGGAGACGTTGATCACGTCGCCTTTGAAAAGACCGCCCCAGCGGCGCAGCTCATCATTCGACCAGGCACGGTGATTCCATTCCGGCCGCGCGCGGGCGAGCAGCCGGCCTGTGAAGCGGTGGAGAGCTTCGACGGTGCGCGCATTCGAGCGCAGCAAGCGACCAGGGAGCGATGTGATCTTCACGTTCGG
>DASVUA010000095.1:0-7167 GCA_036387295.1 Thermoanaerobaculia bacterium
TCGCGAGGGCGCGATGCGAGATCTGCACGCCTTTCGGCCGTCCGGTCGATCCGGAAGTGAAGATGACGTACGCGAGCTGCTCGCGGTCGACCTCGGCCTGCAACGCCGCGGGTGAGTCGCCTTCAACAAGCGGCCAGTCGGCGTCGAGTCGCAGCAGCTGTGCGCGATGCGGCGGAACGCGCTCGGCGAGATGCGCCTGCGTGAGCAGAATCGCCGGCGCGCCGTCTTCGATCATCATCGCCAGCCGTTCGGTCGGGAAGCGAGGATCGAGCGGCAGGTAGGCGCCGCCGGCTTTGAGGACGGCGAGCAGCGCAACCAGCATCTCCGGACCGCGGTCGAGGAAGAGGCCGACCAGCTGCTCCTGCTGCAAGCCGCGGCGTTGCAGATGACGGGCGAGTTGATTTGAGCGCTGGTCGAGCTCGCGATACGTGAGCGACTGTTCTTCGAACATGAGCGCAACGGCATCGGGCGTGCGCGCCGCCTGGGCCGTGAAACAGTCGTGGAACAGCGGCTGCTCGGCTTCGACGGCGCCGGTGAGGAGCGACGGCGCGTGCGGTCGCGAGACCAGGTTGCCGAGGCGCGCGGCGGGCGTCGTCACGAAGAGTTCGAGCAGCGTGCGTGCTTGTTCGAGGATCCGCGCGATTGCGCGCGCGTCGAAGCGGGCGGTCTGATAGAGCAGCTTCACGCGCAGCACGCGGCCGGGGGTGACGAAGCAGGTCAGCGGGTAGTGCGTCCATTCGACCGACTCGGCGTGCTGCACCGAAAAGTCGCGCAGCGGCGCGTCGGCGAGCGATTCGCCGAGCGGGTAGTTCTCGAAGACGAAGATCGACTCGAAGAGTGCGCGTCCTCGCGGAACCGAGCTGCATTGCTGCACGTCGACCAGCCTGCTGAATTCGAACTGGCTCATCGCGGCCTGCCGCTGCTGCACGTCCTGCAGCAGTGCGCGCACCGAGGCACCAGGCGCAACGTCGACGCGCAGCGGGAGGGTGTTGATGAAGAGGCCGGCGGTTTGGTCGATGCCCGGCAGGTCGGCCGGACGGCCGCTGACCGTGACGCCGAACACGACGTCGCTCTGGCGGCTGTACGTGCCGAGGAGCAACGCCCAGAGCGCCTGCAGCACGCTGTTCAACGTGACGCGCGATGATTGTGCGAGCTCGCCCAACCGCGCCGTCAGTTCTTCCTCCACGACGAGCTCCGCCTCGGCGTACGGACTCGTGGGCGCCACGGTAGGTGGCGCGAGTGCGAGCTCGTTCGGCTGTTCGAACCCGCGCAAGGCCTCGCGCCAGTACGCGCCGGCCGCGTGGTGGTCACGCCGTTCGAGCGCGGCGATGAAGGCGGCGTACGGCAGCGGCTCGCGGAGCCGCGCGATCTCCCCTTCCCTCTCCTCGCGGTAAAACGCGACGACGTCCTGCATCACGATCGGAAGCGACCAGCCGTCGAGAATCAGATGGTGATGCGTCCAGAGCACACGCCAGTGCGTGTCGTCTTCCCGGATCGCGGTGAGGCGCATGAGCGGCGGCTGCTGCAGATCGACGCCGGCGCGCCGATCGTCTTCGAGCAACTGCTGCCAGGCCGCGGTCTGTTCTGCGACGGAACGGGTGCGCCAGTCGAGCCACGCGATGCTGCACGTGGCGCGCTGATGCACGAGCTGCAATGGCCGTTGCAGCTCGCGCCGGTGAAATGACGTGCGCAGCACGGGATGACGCTCGATGGCCCGATTCCAGGCGCGCGCGAATGCGTCACGATCGATATGGCCTTCGAGCACGACGGCGATCTGCTGCAGGTAAACGCCCGGACGTTCTTCGTCGAGCGCGTGAAACAACAGCCCTTCCTGCAGCGGCGAGAGCGGCAGCAGATCTTCGACGTCGTTGCGACCGGCGAGCAACGCGTCGAGTGCCGATTGTTCGAGGCGCGCGAGCGGAAAGTCGGCCGCGGCATATGCGACGGCGTCGGTCGCAAGCAGCTCGCGCACGTTGCGTGCGAACGTGGCGGCGAGCGTCTCGATCGTGGCGGCGTCGAAGGCGAGGCCGGCGTAACTCCACTCGACGGCCAGACGGCCTTCGACGACGCGCGCGATGACGTCGAGGAGGTACTGCCGCGCGCCGTTTGGATCGTGATCGGGTCCGGTCGATTCCGGCGCGGCGCGGAACGGGCCGTCTTCCTGCTCGAAGCGGCCGAGGTAGTTGAAGGAGATCTCGCGCGGAGGGAGCGCGGCGAGTTGCGCGCGCAGCGAGGCGTCGGGCGAGAGATGGCGCAGCACGCCAAAGTCGAGGCCTTTGTTCGGCACCGCGCGCAACTGCGTTTTGACGCTTTGCAGCAGCGCGCCGCCGCGCGCGGAATTGCTGCGCGCGATCGCGACTGGAAAGAGGCTCGTGAACCACCCCATGGTCCGCGAAACGTCGACGCCGTCGAACAGATCTTCGCGTCCGTGGCCTTCGAGATCGAGCCAAAGCGTGTCGCCGCCGGTCCATTGCGTGATCGTTTCGGTGAGCGCGGTCATGAGGGCTTCGGTGACGTTCGCGCGCGTCCGTTTCGGGAGGTCGTGAATCAGCGCGCGCGTTTCATCCGCGTCGAGCTGCATCACGATCGAACGGGCGTCTGCTTCCCGATTCGCGACCCGCTCCGCCGGAAGCGGCGTCACGCCGTGCGAGGCGAGGGCGAGCCACGGCCGCGGATCGGCAACGGCGGCGTGCGCTTGCAGGTGCTCGATCCAGCTGCGCAGCGATGCGGTTCGTTCCGGGAGCCGGATCGCTGCGTTGCGCAGCGCCTGCGCGTACGCCGCGGCGAGGTCTTCGAAGAGGATGCGCCACGAGACGGCGTCGACGATGAGATGGTGCGCGACGAGGAGCAGCCGTCCGTCGCCGTCGCTTCCTTCAAAGTACGCGGCGCGCATGAGCGGACCGTGCGTGATGTCGAGTGAAGCCTGCACACGCGCAACGTCGGACGACAGCTCGAGCGGAATGGTGGCCACACCGGCTCTGTAAGCCTGCTGCCAACCGCGCTCGCCGCGTGTGAATCGCAGACGTAACGCGTCGTGAGCGCGCGCGACAGCGTCGAGCGCCGCGCGGAATGCGTCGAGCGAAAACGACCGCGGCACCGCGAGTAGCACCGACTGATTCCAGTGATGCGGATTCGGGAGTTGCTGTTCGAAGAATTGTTGCTGAATCGACGACAGCGCGAGCTCGCCCGCGGCAATGGCAGTGCCGCCGGTGCGCGTTGCGATGCGCTCCGCATGCGCGGCGACGCGGGCGACGGTCTGCTGCTGCAGGATGAGTTTCGGGGTGATGACCCAGCCGCTCTGCCGGACGCGAGCGACGATGCGCAGGCTGACGATCGAGTCGCCGCCGAGCTCGAAGAAGTTGTCATCGATGCCGATCTGCGCGATGCCGAGAATCGCTTCCCATGCGGCGGCGATCGCCTGTTCTGCCGCGGATGTTGGTGGCGCGTATTCGCGATGCGCGGCGGTCGCCCGCGCGTCGGGCCGCGGCAGGGCGTTGCGGTCGAGCTTCCCGCTCGGCGTGAGCGGCAGCCGTTCCAGCGCGATGAACGCGGTGGGGAGCATGTGCTCCGGCAACGTCCCGCGGAGATGCTCGCGCAGCGCGGCGCTGTCGAATCCATCGGGCGCGATGACGTAGGCGACGAGACGTTCGTCGATGCTGTCGACGATCGCCTGCGCGATGGCCGGATGCGACGCGAGCGCCGCTTCGATTTCGGCCGGCTCCACGCGGAAGCCGCGCAACTTCAATTGCCGGTCTGCGCGTCCGCGGAATTCGAGCGTGCCGTCGGCAAGCCGGCGCGCGCGGTCGCCGGTGCGATACATCCGCGCGCCCGGCTCGCCGTACGGATCGGCGATGAAGCTGGCGGCGGTGAGCGCGGCGCGATTCAGGTAGCCGCGCCCGAGGCCTGCGCCGGCGATGTAAAGATCTCCGTCGGTTCCGGCGGGCACGAACTGCAGATCGCGATCGAGCACGTACGTGCGCGCATTCGCGATCGCGCGGCCGATGCGGACGAAACGATCGTCGGCGTCGCGTGTGAAGCGATGCGACGTCGCTTCGATGGTCGTTTCGGTGGGGCCGTAGAGATTCACCAGCGCCGCGTTCGGAAGCTTCGCGTGGCAACGCTGCACGAGCGACAGCGGCACCGCTTCGCCGCCGACGAAGACACGCCGCAGCGACGTGCACGAGGCGAAGGTCTCTTCCGCCAACAGTGCGTCGAGCAGCGTCGGGACGGCCTGCACGATGGTGATCTGCTGCGTGCGAATGGTGTCGATGAGATAGGCCGGATCCTGCTGCCCGCCTGCGCTCGTGGTGAAGAGCGACGCGCCGGCAATCAGCGGCGCCCAGAACTCCCACACGGCGGCGTCGAAGCTGAAGGGCGTCTTCTGCAGCACGGCGTCATGCGTCGCGAGCGGATACTCGCGCTGCATCCAGAGCATGTGATTGACGATGCCGCGATGCGTGATCAGCACGCCTTTCGGCCTGCCGGTGGAGCCGGAGGTGTAGAGCGCGTAGGCGACATTTTCGGGTGAGACGCTGACCGGCGGCGCGTCGACGGATTCGTGCGGTTGATCGACGTCGATGACGTTCGCGGATGGCGCAAACGGCAGCACGCCGTCGCGCGTGACGAGATGCGCGACCGCGCTGTCTTCGAGCATGAACGCGAGCCGCTGGCGCGGGTAATCGGGATCGAGCGGCAGGTACGCGCCGCCCGCTTTGAGAATGCCGAGCAGCGCGACGACGCGGTCGAGGCCAGGTTGCAGGGCGACGCCGACCACGACGTCGGGACCGACGCCATTTCTGCGCAATGCGTTCGCGAGCTGGTTTGCGCGGCGATGGAGCTCTTCGTACGTGAGCGTTCCGCGATCGCTGCGAACCGCGACGGCCGTGGACGGCGGCGCGATGAGCTCGTGCAGCGCGAGCGGCGGGATGTCGGCACGCACGAAGTCGAGAGGCTGCGAGGAGAGCGGGTGCGTATCGTAGCGATCGTCGCGGCGCGACGACATCGTCGCGAGAATCTCGGCGTAAATCCGCGCGTACGTTCGTGCCTGTTCCTCCGTGAGCAGCGAGGCGTCGTAATCGAGCGCGCCGCCGAGGCGGCCGGGATTGCCCCACCAGCTGAAGTTCACGGCCAGCGTGAAATTCGTTTCTTCGAAGCCGGAGGCGCCGAGGCTTTCGAAGCCTTCGATGCCGGCAGTCTGCTCGAAGACGTGAAAGTGAACGAAGTTGAAATCGGTCTCGAACAGCGGCTTGCCGCCGGCGGCTTTCTGAATTTCGGAGAGCGGCACACGGCGATGCGGATGGAGCTGCTGTTCGGTGCGGAACGTCTCGCGCACGAGCTCGAGCCAGCTGCCGCCGCCGAGGCGCGCGCGAAACGGGATGGTGTTGAGGAAGAGGCCGAGCACGCGCTCGCCGCCTTCTGCTTCAGGGCGTCCGTTCGTCACGAGCCCGGTCACGACGTCTCGCTGACCGGTGATGTGTGCGAGTGCGCGAACGTGTGCCGCGAGCAGCACGCTGCGCAGCGGCACGCCTGCGTCATCGGCGAGCGTTTTCACGGCGCGTGAAACGTCGTCGCTGATGTCGAGCGGCTGCTGCCGCACCGCGCGCGGCATTTCGTTCGATTGCAATCGCGGCAATTCGTTGAACGGCGCGTCCGCGAGGAATGGCGCCCAGAACGCACGCGCGTCGTCGGTTTCCAGCGTGCGGCGCTCGAGCGCGACGAAATCGCGGAACGTCAGCTCCGGCGCTGCCGCAACCGGCAGCGCGCGCATTTCGCGGAACACCTCGGTGAGCAGCGAGGCGAGGCTCCAGCCGTCGAGAATCGCATGATGAAAGCTGACGCTGAATTGGAACGTCTCATCGCTGCGCCGATGCACGTGCACGCGCAGCAGCGGTGCGGCTTCGGGTGCGAACGGTTGCTGCCGTTCGTGCTCGATCCATGCGGCGATCGCGTCGTCAGGCGCGGCGATCTCACGCAGATCGGTTTCCCCGAACGGAATGACGGCGTGGCGATGCACGAGCTGCAACGGTTCGGCGTAATGGTCAAAGTCGAAGCTCGTCCGGAGCATCGGATGCCGCGCCGAAACCGCGGCGAGCGCACGCACCAGCGCCGCGCGGTCGTACGCGGCGCGGAGGTGATAGCTCATCACGTCGTGATACGTCGTCGCACCCGCTTCGAAGCCGCTGTAGAAGAACATCCCCTGCTGCAGCATCGTCAGCGGGTAAGCGTCTTCGACGTCGTCGGGCAGAAGCGCGCGCGTTTCGTCGGAGACGAGCGCGAACGGCGCCGTGCGCTCCTCGTGAGCGGCCGCATCGGTCTGTTTCGCGGCCGCGAGCGCGGCGATGGTGGGGTGTTCGAAGAGGTCGTGAATCGTGGTGTCGAAGCCGCGTGCCCGGGCACGCGAGACGATCTGAATGCTGCGGATCGAGTCGCCGCCGTGCGCGAAGAAGTTGTCGTGAATGCCGGGCCGCTCGACGCCGAGGACTTCGCTCCAGAGCTCGGCGAGCAGACGCTCGGCGTCCGTCCGCGGCGCGATGTAGGCGTCGCTCGTCAGCGACGGCAACGGCAGCATCGCGCGATTGATCTTGCCGTTTGCGGTGAGCGGCATCGCATCGAGAAAGACGAATGGGGCCGGGATCATGTAGTCGGGAACGCGTGCGCCGAGAAATGCGCGCAGATCGTTGGCTGAAAGCGGCTCGCGCGTGACGACGTACGCGGCGAGACGCTTTTCGTCGCCACCGAAGTTCTTCAGCAGCACGACCGCTTCGGAGACGTGCGGATGCTGGGCGAGCGCGATCTCGATTTCGCCGAGCTCGATGCGGAAGCCGCGCACTTTGACCTGATCGTCGGCGCGTCCGCGATATTCGAGATCGTCGCCGCGGCGGCGGCCGAGATCGCCGGTGCGATAGAGCCGGCCGGGGCCGAATGGATTCGCAATCATCCGCTGCGCGGTGAGCGCTGGACGGCCGAGGTAGCCGCGCGAGAGGCCGGCGCCGGCGACGTACAACTCGCCGGTGATGCCGTCGGGCACAGGCTGCTGATACGTGTCGAGCACGTAGAGTTGCAGATCGCCGATCGGAGGGCCGATGCGCGCTCCCGAATCGAGATCGGCGAGCGCGATCGGGCGATGCGTGACGTGCACCGTCGTTTCGGTGATGCCGTACATGTTGA
>DASVUA010000096.1:0-2503 GCA_036387295.1 Thermoanaerobaculia bacterium
AGCTCTTGTCGCGACTCTTCGGCCAGGTCGAAAGCGTCGGCGCCGGACCTGAGGCGAGCGCCTGCGTGAACGCCGCCGGCAGTTGCTGATGCAGCGTTAGCACCTCCGCAAACAAGTCGCCGAGCTTCGCGATCCGCTTGACCGCGTCGGCCGGCGTAAAGAAAAGCGGCTTCACATTCTTTCGCTTCACCGCCCGGGCGACTTCATCCCACGTCACCGGCATTGAGATGAACGGCTCCGCCCCTTTCGCCCGCATCGAGTAGACGCAGACCGTCGTCTTGAAATCCGAGTTCTGGCTCCAGTCGATCAGCACCTTCCCGCCACGAATACTCTTCGCCATCTCGGAGACGACGCGCTTCGGCATTTGGCGCGTGAGCAACTCAGCGACGGTTTTCGCGAACGGTTGCGTTACCTCATACGGAAGCCCGCAGTTCAGCGGCACGGTCAGGTGGAGCCCTTTCGATCCTGAGACCTTCACGAACGAGCGAAGCCCCCACGTCTCGAGCAACTTTTTCAGCTCGAGCGCGATCGCCGCACACTCGAGCACACCCGCCGGCTCACCGGGATCGAGATCGAACACGATGGACGTCGGCTGATGCAGGTCCGGCGCTGTCGCCAGCAAAACATGCTTCTCGATATCGGCGAGATTCGTCGCCCAGATCAGCGTCGCGGGATCGTTGCAGAGGACGTAATTGATCTCACCGGAGCCTTCGCTGCGCGGAACCGCGAACGTCTCGACCCAATCCGGCTTGTACTTCGGCGCGTTCTTCTCGTAGAAATGCTCGCCTGTGACACCCTCCGGGTAGCGCTTCAGCGTGAGCGGCCGGTCGCGCAGATGCGGCAGAATGACACCCGCGACCGCGGTGTAATACGAGATCACCTCGCCCTTTGTGAAGCCGGTCTCCGGGTAGTAGACCTTCTCGAGATTCGAGATCGTCAGCTCGCGGCCGTCGACTTCGATCGTCTGCTTCTTGGTCATGCGGTCCGCCGACGACGCGGGCGAATGGCCGACCGGTCACGGCGCCGCAGGTTAGGCGATTGCGTGCGGCTCTTCAATGCCGCCAACGCCGGCGCGCTACTTCGCTACCGATCGTTTTGCAACGGCGAGGAGCGCGTGGATCACCTGAGTTCCGTCCGTCAACTCAATGCGGCCGTCGCCGATCTTCAGCACGCGCAGCTGCACGCTGACACTTCGCGTCGCGGCCGACTGGACGCTGAGGAAGTCGCCCTCGGCGACTTGCGTTCCATTGATTACCGCGAGGCGCGGGTGGCCTAACGAAATCGCAGTGACCCGCAGCAAATCTTCCGTGACCTGCATACTGTGGGCGCTCGGCAGCTCGGTCGGGCGCGCTGCGCTGGAGACTGCGTCGGTCTCGACGGCGACCAGCTTCACCGGATGTGGCGCCTCTTCCCGGACGGCAGGATGCCGAGTCACCAGGAATCCAATCGATGGTAAGAGAATCCCTCCGATTGCGAGTCCCACCCAAATCGCGCGTCCATTTCCGGTGAACAGACCGGCCCGTTCCAGCCGGACGTCCGACGGACCACTCGCGTCGCGACTGCGCCTCGTCACGGGCGCCTCGACTGAGTTCGTCAGGCGTGGTTGCGGGGCCGTGTTTGGGATGATCCGCATGTGACCCGCTGTAGCAGCTACTGCTCCGCGGTCGTTGCGGAGACTACCTACTCTTGCTCCCAGCGACGCAGAATGGCGGCGACGTTCGTGCCACCGAAGCCGCTCGAGTTCGTCAAAGCGACCTGCGGTGCGTGGTCGATCGGCGCGGCGACAATGCTGACGCCTTCGAATTCAGGATCGAGCTCCGTGATGTTTGCCGACACCGGCACGAAGCCCTCTTCCAGCGCGAGGCAGCAGAATGCCGCTTCCATCGACCCCGCCAGCGAAAGCCCATGGCCAGTGAGCGACTTGGTGCTGCTGACGTAAGGCGAACGCTCGGGTCCGAAGACGCGTCTGATCGCGCGGACTTCCGCCGCGTCGCCGACGGGTGTCGAGGTGGCGTGGGCATTGACGTAATCGATCTCGTCCGCGCTGATTCGCGCGTCGCTGATCGCGGCCTGCATCGCGCGAGCGAGTCCATCTCCTTCAGGTTCCGGCGCCATCACGCTGTAACCGTCCGACGCCTCGCCCCAGCCGAGCACTTCCGCGCGGATCTTCGCGCCGCGCCGCCGCGCGTGCTCGAGTTCCTCCACTACCAGCACGGTCGAGCCGCCGGTTGCGACAAACCCGTCGCGTTTGCGATCGAACGCGCACGGGCTCAGCGCCGGATCAGTCTGTGTCGTTAGGGCACGCGTGCCCACAAACGGCAGAATGCTGAAGAGATTGCAATCTTCCGCCCCGGCGACAAAGACGATGTCCTGGCGATTCGTGCGGATGCGATCGAACGCGGCGCCGAGCGCGTGCGCGGATGAAGCGCAGGCGCTCGAAAAGCCTAACGAGTGCCCTTTGATCCCGAAATCGGCGACGAGGTTCATGTTCAACGTGCCCGCG
>DASVUA010000097.1:0-7935 GCA_036387295.1 Thermoanaerobaculia bacterium
CGCAAACACGAAGGGCCTTCTCCGTTGCGGAGAAGGCCCTTTGTGTTGCTGCGGGTGGGAGTGAGTGATTACGACTTCATCTTCATCATCGCCAGCATGCCGAGCATGGTGGCGAGGCCGAGGAGCGCCCATTCGGAGAGCGTCGGGATTGCGGCTGGGCTGACCGGTTCGCCGACCGGGATCGGCGGGGTCGTGGCCAGCTGATCGCCTTCATCCGGATCGGAGACCGGCGAGGTGACGGTCGCGCTGTTCGAGATCGTGCCGGTGGTGGCGGTGACGAGCGTCTGCAGGGTGATCGTCGCGTTTGCGCCGTTGTTGATCGTGCCGAGGTTGCAGGTCACGGTCGTGGTGCCGCTGCAGCTGCCCTGCGACGGCGTTGCGGAGACGAACTGCGTTCCGGCCGGAAGCGTGTCGCTGACGACGACGCCCGTGGCTGCCGAGGGGCCGGCGTTCGCGACGGTGATCGTGTAGGTCAGCGTGCCGCCCGGCATGACGCTCGTCGCCGCGGTGGTCTTGGTGATGGAGAGATCCGCGCTCGCCGGTGCGAGCGTGACCGGAGGTGCAGCATCGTTGTTGTCGGTGCCGTCCGGATCTCCGGTCGTCGTCGTGACTCCCGCGTTGTTCGTCACCGTGCCGGTGGTGGCGTTCGCCGCCACACGGACGTTGAGGGTGAACGTCGCGGTTGCACCGGACGCGAGCGTCGCCGCGGTGCAGGTGATGGTGCCGCTCGATCCCACGGCGGGCGTGGTGCAGGTGAATCCTGCCGGAGAGGTGATCGACTCGAAGAGCAGCTGCGCCGGGAGGACGTCGGTCATCACGACGTTGCTCGCCGCGTTCGGGCCGGCGTTCGCGACGGCGATGGTGTAGCTGAACGTCGAGCCGGCGCGTGCCGAGGTCGACGCGGTGTTCTTCACGATCGACAGATCGGCGCTCGTTGCGGTGACGACGACGCCGCCCGAGGTGCCGGTCGAATCGCCGCTGTCCGGATCGCCCGTGGCCGCCGAGACGCCGGCGGTGTTGGTGATCGTGCCGGTCGCACCCGGTGCTACGCGTGCGGTGAGCGTGAACGTTGCGGTCGCGCCGTTCGCCAGCGTCGCTGCGTTGCAGGTGATGGTGCCGGTTGCGCCGACCGCCGGCGTCGTGCAGGTGAAGCCTGCCGGCGCGGAGATCGAGCGGAACTGCAACTGCGCCGGCAGCGTGTCGGTGAGGACGACCGACGTTGCGGCGTCGGGGCCGCTGTTGGTCAACGTGATGGTGTAAACGATGTCGGTGCCGGGCGCCGCGTTGGTGGTCGGGGTGGTCTTGTTGACGCTCAGGTCAGCCGAGGCGGCGGCGATGATGGTGGTCGAGGCAGTGGCGGTGTTGTCCAGCCCGTCGGGATCGTTCGTCGCGGCGTTGACGACGACGGTGTTGCCGAGCGTGCTCGTGGTGTTGACGTCGTTGATGACGAGCGTAAAGGTCGCGGTCGCGCCGGTGGCCAGCGACGGCGCCGTGCAGGTGATCGCGCCGTTGGCGCCGACCGCGGGCGTGGTGCAGTTGAAGGTCGGGCCGCTGTTCTGCGTGAAGCTCACGAACGCAACCGAGGCCGGCAGCGTTTCGCTGAACGTCACGGTCGTCGCCGTGTCAGGGCCGTTGTTCGTGATGGTCTGCGTGTAGGTGATGGTGCCGCCCGGCGCGACCGGATCGGGCGTGTCGGTGTTGGTCGCGGAGAGATCGGCATCGGGCGTGAGGAACTGCGTGATGACGTCGACCTCATTCGGAAGGGCCGGGTCGCCGTTGTCCGAGTGGATCTCAAAGTCCGTCTGCACGTAGCCGTCCGGTCCCGAGCCCAGTGAGGGGTTGACCTGGGCGACGATCGTGAACGGCAGGTTCGCGCCGCTGGCGAACGACGCGTTCGTGCAGGTGATCAGCCCGGTCGCGCCGACTGCCGGCGTCGTGCACGTGAACCCGGTGGGAGCGACGATCGACTGGAACAGCACGCTCGGGCTCAGCGCAACCGTCAACGCGGTATTGGTTGCCGCGTCGGGACCAGCGTTCGTGACAGTGCCGCTGTAGGTGATGTTGCTGCCGGCGTTCACCGGATCCGGCGAATCGGTGGCGGTGACGTTGAGGTCCGAGGTCGGCGGATCGTACGCCGTCACGACGACTGCGATGTCGTTGTCGCCGTTCGGATCTCTGATGCTGCTGCCCACTGAGAAGGGCTGGGTGATCGTGCCGTCGTGGATGCCGAACGAATTCGGATCGACATTCAGGACGACCGTGAAGACAGCGGTGTCACCAGGGGCGAACGTGGTGTCGGTGCACGAGTAAGTAGCCGCGGCGCCGGGTGCCGGCACGCCGGTGCAGATGAAGCCCGCCGGGACGGTGTGCGAAACGAACTTCAGGCCGTTCGTCATCGGCACGGTCAGCGTCGCCGCCGCGGTGTCAGGTCCTGCGTTGCCGAGGGTGATGGTGTACGTGATGTTGCCGCCACGCGTCACGGGATCGGGCGAATCGACGGCGGTCACGGAGAGATCCGAATCGGGCGCGACGTACGCGGTGGATTCCTGCTCCACATTGTTGGCATCGTTCGGGTCAGACTGCCCGCTGCCGACACTGAAGGCGGTGTTGATCGTGGTATCGGAATTTCCGAAGTAAACCGTATCCGTCGTTGCCACGACCGTGAAGGTTGCGGTGGCGCCGACGGCGAAGCTCGGGTTCGTGCAACCGAACTGCACGAACGCACCTGGTGCGGGGGGCGTGCAGGTCCAACCGGCAGGTGCGTTGACGGATACGAAACCGAGGCCGCTGCTGTTGTAGACGCTGAACGACGCGTTGATGGCGGGATCGGGGCCGGCATTGGTGACGGTCGCCGTGTACGTGATCTGACCGTCGGGGAAAACGGGATCGGGCGAGTCGGTCACGGTCACGGCCATGTCGGCGTCAGGAACGATGTACGCGGTGCTCGCCTGAACGATGTTGTTGCCTTCGTTCGGATCGGACTGTCCGCTGCCGACGCTGAACGACGTGTTGATCGTGCCTTCGTTGTTCCCGTAATAAGCAGTGTCGGTGGTCGCGACGACGGTGAACGTCGCGGAACCGCCGACGGCGAAGCTCGCGTTCGTGCAACTGAACTGCACGAATGCGCCCGCCGCGGGCTCGGTGCAGCTCCAGCCGGCCGGCTCGTTCACGGAGACGAATCCCAGCCCGCTGGAGTTGTAGACCTGGAACGTCGCGTTGATGGCCGGATCGGGTCCCGCGTTCGTGACCTGCGCGGTGTAGGTGATGGTGCCGTCGCGCATGACCGGGTCGGGGGAATCCGACACCGTGACGCCCATGTCGGCATCCGGAACGATGTACTGGGTGCTCTCCTGCTCGGCGTTGTTCCCGTTGTTCGGGTCGGGTGTGCTGCTGCCGGCGGAGAAGGCCGTGTTGATCGTTCCTTCGTTGTTTCCGTAATACGCGGTGTCTGTCGTGACGACGAGGGTGAACGTCGACGTCACCGCGGCCGCGAGGCTCGGGTTCGTGCAGCTGAACTGCACGAATGCCCCGACGCTGGGCTCGGTGCAGCTCCATCCGGCGGGCTCGTTCACCGAGACGAAGCCGAGGCCACTGCTGTTGTAAACGTTCAACGTGGCGTTCGTGGCCGGGTTGGGTCCCGCGTTCGAGACCTGTACGGTGTAGGTGATCGTGCCGTCGCGGGAGACCGGATCGGGCGAATCGCTCACCGTCACGGCCACGTCGGCCGACTGGGCGAACAGAACCGGAGCAAAAAACAGGGACAGTACGACAAACAGACGCTGCAGCTTCACCATGAAGGGAGATCTCCTCTAGTCCTGATCGCGCAAACGCGGGGTAGATCCTCTCACGCTACAATCATTTTCTTTTTTGAACCCCGTCCAATGCCCGATGTGACCCGGCTTCTCCGTGAGTGGAGTGAGGGGCGCGAGGAAGCGCGCGACGCGCTCCTCGGCCTCGTGTACGACCCGCTGTGCGCGATCGCGGAGCGGCATCTGCACGGTGAGCGTCCCGGGCACACGCTCGAGCCGACCGCCCTCGTGCACGAGCTCTATCTCCGTCTCGTCGATCAGCGAAACGTCGACTGGAGCGACCGCGCCCACTTTTTCGCGGTCGCCGCGAAGGTCATGCGCCGCATCCTGGTCGATCACGCGCGGCGGCGGAAGAGCGACAAGCGCGGCGGCGCGGCGATCTCGGTGACGATCGGTGCCGCGCTCGACGTCGCGGTCGAGGAGAGTTTCGACGTCGTGGCGCTCGATGTGGCGCTCGAGACGCTCGAGTCGATCTACCCGCAGCAGGCGCGCATCGTCGAGCTCCGTTTTTACGGCGGGCTGACCATCGACGAGACGGCCGAGGCGCTCAAAATCTCCGCCGCAACCGTCAGCCGCGAATGGACGATGGCTCGCGCGTGGCTTCGCCGCGCGCTGCAGTCGCGCGCATGACCACGTTCTGGGAAGAAGTCCGCACGCTCTTCCAGAGCGCAGCCGCGCGGCCGCCGGACGCACGTGCGGAACTGCTCGAGTCCGCAAATCCGCAAGTGCGCGAAGAGGTCGAATCGCTCCTCGCGGCGCACGACGACGAGTCGCCGTTCCTCAGCCGCTCGGTGTGGGAAATCATCGAGTCGCAGCAGGGGCAGCTGCTGGACGGCATGCTCATCGGTCCGTACCGCGTCGTCCGTCAGCTCGGCGAAGGCGGCATGGGAACGGTGCTCCTCGCCGTGCGCGAGCATGCGGAGTTTGCGCAGCGCGTCGCCATCAAGCTCGTGCGCGGCGGCGAAGTGCTGATGCAGCGCTTCCGGCAGGAGCGGCAGATCCTGGCCGGGCTCGAACATCCGAACATCGCCCGGCTCATCGACGGCGGCACCACCGCCGACGGTTTGCCGTACCTGGTGATGGAGTACGTCGAAGGGACGCCCATCGATGATTACTGCCGCACTTGTTCGACGCCCGACAAGCTGCGCCTCTTCCTGCAGCTTTGCGACGCGGTGCAGTACGCGCATCGCAGCCTCGTCATCCATCGCGATATCAAACCGGCGAACGTACTCGTCACGTCGGACGGCACTCCGAAGCTGCTCGACTTCGGCATCGCCAAGCTGGTCTCGCAAACGGAGGAGACGTCGACGCGGGTGATGACGCCGGATTACGCGAGCCCGGAACAGCTCCTCGGCCGCGCCATCACGACCTCCGCCGACGTTTTCTCCCTCGGCGTGCTGCTGTTCGAGCTGCTGACGGGACGCAAGCCGTTCGATGCGACCCGCACGCCGCTGACCGAGGCTCCCCGCGGCTCGTTGCGCGGCGACCTCGAGGCGATCGTCGCGGCCGCGCTGGAAATCGATCCGGCGCGCCGTTACGCAACGGTCGACAAGCTCGCCGACGACATCCGCCGGCACCTCAGCGGACATCCGATCGCCGCGCGCCGTCCGACTTTCCGCTATCGCGCCGTGAAGTTCGTGCGCCGCAACCTGCTCGCCGTCGCCGCGGCGATGGTGATCGTCGCCGTCACCGCTATCGCGTTCGTCGCCACGCTGCATCAGAAACGGATTGCGGAGCGCCGCTTCGACGAGGTGCGCTCGCTCGCGCGCGCGGTCGTCTTCGAACTGCATGACGCCATCGAGCCGCTGCCGGGATCGACTGCCGCCCGCGAGCTGCTGGTGCGGCGAGCGCTGGTCTATCTCGATAACCTTGCCGCCGAGTCGCGCAACAACACGCAGCTCGAAATGGAGCTGGCCCGCGCGTACATCAAGGTCGGCGACGTGCAGGGGCTGCCGTACCGCGCGAACCTCGGCGATACGGCCGGCGCGCTGGCGAGCTACGGCAAGGCGCTGCGCATCGCCGAGCAGGTCGTGGCGTATGAGCCGGACGACGCGGCCGCGCGCACGCTGCTCGCCGATGCGCACGATCGCGCCGGGATGGTCCAGCAGCGGCTGCTCGCCTGGGCCGTGGCGATGGAGCATCACGAGACCGCACGCGCCATCCGCGAAGCGTTGCCGCGCACGGCGAAACGCGACCTCGCGCTCGCCGAGACCTGGACCGCGATCGGCGATTGCCGTTACGTCGGCGAGCCGTACAAGCCGAAGCCGCGCATGCGCGGCACCGCGCAGCAGGCGTACGAATCGGCGCTGGCGATTTTGATGAAAATGCCGCCCGCGCCGGAGCTGCGACGCGCCGTGCTCCGCGAGCTCGGCCGCGCGCATCAGCGCCTCGGCGGTTTCTACAGCGGCACGAAGATTCGCGATCTCCCGCGCGCCATCCGCCATCACGAGGCCGCGCTTCGCGCGCTCGGCGAGCGCCTGGCCCTCGATCCGGCCGACGCCGTGGCGCGGCGCAATTACGCCGATCAGCTCGGGATGAAAGCCACCGCTCACAACGCGATGGTCGACGGCGCCGGCGCGCTCGACGCGACGAGCCGTGCACTCACCATCCTGCGCGATCTCGCCGCCGCCGATCCGAAGAACACCGAGGCGCAGCACGATCTCGCGTTCGTCTACGGAGAACAGGGACTCGCGTTCTCGCACCTCGGCCGGTTCGACGACGCCGAGCGCGCATTCGGCGAAGCCATCCGCATCCGCGAACGCCTCATCGCGGCCGACCCGTCGAACCTCGAAGAGCAGCGCGATCTCCGCCGGATCGAGTCGTTCCTTCGCGACGTACAAAATCGGCGAAATGACAAGTCTTGAATGTTGAACGGCGATCGTTCATCGTTCGCCGCTCATCCTCAGCTCAATGGTCCCCGATCGCTACCGCTCCTCGTTTACTCCCGCCACGCTCAAGACTGTCGAGATGCACGCGGAGCGTTTTCGCGTCGCCGATCCGCTCTTTTTCCGGGCGGCCTACACGGCGAACGTGACCGAGAGCGAGCGCCGGACGTTTCAGCCGGTGGTGGTCTTCGATGCGGTGAAGATTGCGTCGTCGCGCTGCACCTGCGTGGCGTGGATGAAGCCGGACGATCTCTGCCGTCATCTGGCTGTGCTCGTGCGGCATCTCACCGGCGGCGAAGGCGTGCTGCCTTCCGAGAAGTTCGATGCGAGCGTCTGGCGCGCGATCGCCTTCGCGTCGTTCAGTGAAGGGCGCACCATCGATACCGAATCGGCAGGCGACGCGCGCGAGCAGCTTCTCCGCAGGTACGTCCTCACGGAACAGGAGCAGGAACTGTTGCGCCGCGGCTCCGGCTCGGCGCGCCTGCTGTTCGAGGCTTCGCCGTGGTACCGCTGGAGCAAGCGGATGTTCGTGGCAGGAGCGGAGAACGCGCGGCTCGAGATCCGCGATCGCGACGCTTATCTCGTGCTGCAGGACGAGCAATCGGACACGCCGCGTGCCGATCAGAGCTGGGGCCCACCCACCGTGCATCTGCCGCCCTCCGCGGTCGAGCATGTGCTGACCACCGCACCGGCGATGGTGACGGCGAGCGGGTACGAGATCGCGCCGCAGACGCTCGCACAATCGTTGCGCATCGAGATCACGCACGCGCGTGCGCTCCGCTTCTCTCCGGTGTTGCTCGGCAGCGGCGGCGCGATTCTCGATCGTGACGCGCTTCCGAAATTCGGAAAGTTTTTTCTCGCGGGCAATCGCTTCGCGTCGCCCGCGCCGGCGACGCCGATGTTCGTCGAGCAGACAGGGCGGCCGCAGGCGCTGCTGTTCGAAGTGCGCCGCAGTGCCGGCCTGCCGTACGACCGCGAGACGGTGATCGCGGAAGACGACGTTTTTGCGTTCGTCGAACGGCACCGGCACGAGCTCGCGCTGCTGCCCCCGGCGCTGGCCCCCGAGGCCGTGAGAAACGCCCAGCCGGTGCGGCTCGACGGAGACGTGATCTTCGACTTCGCCGCGGGCGGCGCGGCCGCCTCGACGGTCGCGGAAGTGCGCGAAGCAGGCGCGCGGCGCGCGACCGACTTTCTCGAAGTGACCATCACGTTCGAGACAGGCGGCGACACGATCACGGCCG
>DASVUA010000098.1:0-6547 GCA_036387295.1 Thermoanaerobaculia bacterium
AACCGACAACTGACAACCGACAACATTCCCCACAGACAACGACAACCGACAACATTCCGCCATCACCCATGTAAGGCGGCGGCAATGATGATCGCTAACCCGAGGATCACCGATCCCATGAGAATGGCAAGGGCGGTGTTGTGGTCCGTCTCGAGCTCCTGGCGAATTGAGAACGGAGAGATTTTGACCATCAGCCAGAACGACAGCGCGAAAACGATCACGCCGAAGAGCGTGTACACCAGGGTGTTCAGAAAAACGTCGACGTTCATCACTTCCCTCCTCGATAGCCGCCGTACAGGAACGTATGGGAGCCGCCGCGCGCGCCGCGGATCGATTGCGGCGCGAACGCTTTGCGCTGGCGTGTCGGCTCCCATCCGCGAAGTCCCGCAAAGGCGTAGCCGCCGATCACGATGAGCGCGAACAGCAGGTAGAGTTTCTTCAGCATCGGTCACTCCTCATCGTCATCACTCGTCGCAAACGGGTTGTATGCGCTCTCCTGCCAGCGTCGCGACTCGAACATCAACTGGCGGATGGCGGCGATCGCGGGAAGGAGCGAGATCGCCAGGAGTGCAAGCGCGAAATACAGCGGGCGGAACACCCCTTCGCGCACCAGAAGGTCGAGCCGGGGAGGCGTCTGCCCCTCTTGCCACTGTGCCTCGAGGCGCAGGACGTATGTCCCGCGCTCCGGCCGCGCAAGGTAGACCCGGCGGGTGCGTCTCCCCTCGCTCCACCGCTCGCCTGAATCGACGCCGCTGTAATACTCGAGCGGCAGATCGAATGTCTGCAGCGTCCCTTTGGCCTCGTTCGCCAGATCGCCCGCGACATAGAGCCAGGTATTGTTCAATGGCGCATTTCCGGAAATCGCAACGTTGTAGTTTCCGCTCAATGGAAACGGCTCAGTGAAGACGACCCGCGCGTTGTCCGGTGCACCGGCGGACGGTGCGGTAGCGCTGAAGTCGAAACTCTTCGACAGCACGACGCGCCGCGGCCGCGTCACCGCCAGCGCGACCGTGATCCCGACGAGAAGCAGCACCATGACGATCCACATGCCGCCCAGGCGCGCGCCCGGATACGGCTGCAATGGGCCGGCGGTCTGCGGACGGGTGAGGTTTTTGATCCCGAACGCCGTCTCGACTTCTTCGGGCTCCATGTAGCGCGCATGCGAATACGCGACTTCCTGCGACTCGCCGCTGGTGACTTCTTTGGAGATTCCGAACGGCGGCGCGACGTAATCGGCCGTCGCGACCGTCTCCCCCGCCTGTACGCGCCAGTAGAATTCGCCGTCCGCATACGTCACTTTTGCGGTCGCGGTCTGGAACAGACGGTAATTGCGCCCGTCGTATTGCACGCGCGTGGCGGCAGTGTGCGCCGAGGTGTCGTGCACTTCGCCGGGACGGAGCGGGGTGACGAAACTCCAGTGATCGTCACTGTGCACCAGCCAGCGATAGCCTTTCTCGCGGTTGTACAGGAGATATTCGGTCCAGTAGTAGGTCTGGTCGAAACGGACGGAGCGCTTCATGAAACCGGCGACGACATACGGATCGCCGTCGATGGTGCCGGTGGCGCCGTTCGCGATCGGGCGCTGCAGCCGTTTCCCGAGCATCGAGAAGTACTGCAGCTTGCCGTGCGTGACGTCGTGTCCGGCGCCACAATGAGGACACCAGACGCGCTCGGTGCGGTCGGGCGCTTTGAGATCGAGCGCACCGCCGCATTTCGTGCAATTGAGCGCTGCGGCCGCGACGCGGACGCGCCGCGCGGGCTCGCCTGAGATCCCGAGCTCGCTGAAGGTCGCTTCGGTTCCTTTGAAGACGACCGGAGGCTGTTCGCTGTAATCGATGGTCGCAAAGCGCCGTTCTTCGCCTGTCAGATCGGCGTACTGGTACGACACGCCGGGCTCGGGGCGCCACGGCAGCTCCCCTTCCGCGGAAATGACGACCGCTCTGCCGATCTCGGCGACGGTCAATGGCTCCGGCACGGCGGCCGTTCCGCCGAGGACGAGTCGCTCGAGCGGCGGCGCCTCCGATTCGACCCGGAAGGTGACGTAAAACCTCCCTTGCGCCTCGGCCACCCAGCCCCAGCGTCCGTCGTCGAACGCGGCGTACCACTCGTCCCACGTTCCGCCGGCCGCATGCCGCAGTTGCGTGCGTCCCGAAATGCGGAATCCCTTCCCGCGGTACCTGCCGCTCGCGCCGACCTGCAGCGGCGAGCCGGTGTCGACGAGCTCCGCCACTTTGCCGAACGCCTCGACCCCGCGGTCGGAGCGGGCCACGACCGAGCGGCAGTAGTCGCAGACCACGACTGCCGACGAGCCGATGGCGAACTGAATCGCGGCGCCGCAGGAAGGACAGTTCGCGGTCGTCACGGCACCAACTCGGCGGCCAGGCTGCGGTCGAGCACTCGAATGCGAACGTCGGTCGCGCCGAGGATCTCGGCCAGTTGCGTGCGCCACGGCCAGTCGGGGCGCGGCCGGCAGCAGTAGAGATTGATGGTGGCCAGTCCATGCTCGGGCCAGGTGTGCACGGCCAGATGCGACTCGGTGAGCATCACGAATCCCGTCACGCCTCCCGGCTCGGGAAAGCGGTGAAACGCGGGAGCGTGCAACGGCTGCAGAGCGAGATCGGCAATGATGCGCGAAAAGAGGGCGTCGAGAATCGCCGGATCACGTAACGCATCCTCACGACACCCGCCCGCCTCGATCAGCCACTCGCTCCCGATGTGCATTGGACGCGGAAGAATACCTGATGGGCGTGCCGGACGTTGGGGTTTGGCTTGGGACGTTGGGCGTTGGGCGTTTGGGGTTTTCGGCTCGAGGCGACTGCGCCGCTAGCCGACACACCGCAAACGCCCAAAGCCCAACGCCCGCAAACGCCGTTTTTTCACATTGACGCCGCTTCCGCCCGCGGTTACCGTCAGCGCACCCTAAAAATCTGTTTCCGAGTCGTCTGAGGAGGATTGCGCGTCATGGCTTTGCGCCTGCCCGTCCGTACCCTGTTGCTCGCGTTTTGTCTCTCTCTGCTCGCCACCACGGCGTTCGCGGCCAACGGCCGCATTGCCGGCCGGATCACCCGCGCAAACGGCGCGGGCATCGGCGGCGTCATCGTGCAGGTGGTGGAGCTCTCGAAAGTCGAGCTGTCCGACGTCAATGGTGACTTCCGCTTCGACGTTCCGCCCGGCACGTACACGGTTTCGTTCGTCGCGGCAGAACAGGCGGCGACGGAAAACAACGTGATCGTGACGAGCGGCGGCACGACGCGCATCGACAAGCAGGTCGACTGGAACCTGAGCCTTGCCGAAACGATCACCGTCTACTCCGCCTCGCGCCGCACCGAGCGGATCGTGGAGGCGCCGGCCGCGGTCTCAGTCGCGACCGAGCAGCAGATCGAGGCCGCCGCGCCGTCGGGCCAGGCGCCGCGCATCATCGAATCGGCGCCCGGCGTCGATTTCACGCAGAGCGGCCTGTACGACTTCAACTTCAACGCGCGCGGATTCAACAGCTCGCTCAATCGCCGCATCCTGACGCTCATCGACGGCCGCGATCCTTCGGTGCCGTTCCTCGGCGCGCAGGAGTGGGCGGCGCTCTCGTTCCCGATCGACGAAATGGCGAGCGTGGAGCTCGTGCGCGGCCCCGGTTCGGCGCTGTACGGCCCGAACGCGTTCAGCGGCGTGCTGAACATGACGACCAAGCAGCCGAGGAACAATCCGGGCGGACGCCTGATGCTCTCGGGCGGCGATCTCAACACGCGCCGCGGCGACGTACGGCACGCCGGCTCGCTCGGCAACGAGTGGTATTACCGCGCCGTCGGCGGCTACTCGCAGAGCGACGACTTCACCCGCTCGCGCAATCAGACCGTCGAATACAGCGTCCCCTGCAGCCCCACGAAACAGATCGACTGTCTCCCGCGCGAGCCGGCACCGCTCGGCCTCGAGGAAGTGACCGTCGCGTTCGGCGGCCTCCGCTTCGACAAGCATTTCGCCGATACGAACGTGCTGACGCTCGAAGGCGGTTACGCGCAGCTCGAAGGCCCGACCTTTCAGACCGGCATCGGCCGCGTGCAGGTGACCGACGTCGCGCACCCGTGGGGCCGCGTCAATTTCTCGATGCCGCACTGGAACTTCCTCGGCTACTACGACGGACGCATCGCCGAGCGGCAGATCGCGCTCTCGTCGGGGTCGGGCGCCGTTCCGGGAACGCCGGGATTGTGGGAAGACTCGAGCAACATCCACGGCGAGCTGCAGACGAACTGGGGCATCTTCCGCGATCGCGCGAACCTCGTTCTCGGCGTCGCCTACAACAATCAGGAAGTCGATACGGCCGACCCGAACGGCTTCCATACGTTGATGCCGGAAGCGAAGTCGGAGCGTCAGCAGGCGGCGTTCGGCCAGCTCGAATTCGATCCGATCAAGAACCTCAAAGTGCTGCTCGCGGCGCGCTGGGACGACTCGACGCTGCACGAGGCGCAGTTCTCGCCGAAAGGGGCGCTCGTCTACAGCTTCGCGCAGAACCACAGCATCCGTTACGGCTACAACGAAGCGTTCCAGCGCCCGAACTACTCGGAGCTCTTCCTGCGCGCGCCGGCCGGTGCGCCGGTGAATCTTGCGGCCGCGGCCGCGGGCAATCCGCAGTCTGCGCCGCTCGCGCCGCTCCTGACGCAGCTCGGGTTCAGCTCGATGCGCGTGCTCGCCCTCGGCAATGAGAACCTCGAGGTGGAAAAGGTCCGCAGCCACGAGCTCGGATACGCCGGCATCTTCGGCGGCAAGGTCTTCCTGACGTTCGACGTCTACCAGAGCCATCTCAGCAACTTCGTCACCGACCTGCTGCCGGGCGTCAATCCGTCATTCGCGCAGTACCAGGTTCCGGGCTCCGTCCCCTCTCCGTTCGTCACGCCGCTGACGAATTTCCTGAAGGCGGCGCTGCAGTCGCGCTACGTCGGGCTGACCACGGTCGACGGCGCGCCGGCGCTGGTCGTTTCGTACGCGAACGCCGGTGAAGTCGATACGCGCGGCGCCGAGTTCGCCGTGAATTACTACGTCACGAACAACTGGCTGGTCGACTTCAACTACGCCTGGTTCGACTTCGACGTGAAGCAGCAGCGCGCCGGCGATCAGCTCCTGCCGAATGCGCCGGAGCACAAGTTCAACGTCGGGCTCGGCTATCGCGGTTCGCGCTTCGACGCGCGCATCGGCTACCGCTGGGTGGACGACTTCCGCTGGGCCGCCGGTCTGTTCGTCGGCCCCGTGGAGGGTTACTCGGTCGTGAATGCAGGTGCGAATTTCCGCCTCACCGACACCCTCGGATTCGGCGTCGACATCTCCAACGCCACCGACAACGAGCACTACGAAGCATTCGGCGGCGATCTGCTCAGCCGCCGCGCGCTCGGGTTCGTGAATGTGAACTGGTAACGACGATGTGGAGTGCGGCGACGCGAGTCGCCGCTGTGCGAAACGGGCGGCGAAAGCCGCCCGTTTTCTTCTTCAGAGCCGCGCGAGAATCGCTTCCGCCGCGGCTTTCGTTCCGAGCTTGCCGCCGAGATCCTGCGTCGTTTCGCCCGCCTGGATCGTCGCGACGACCGCGCTCTCGATCTGGGTTGCAGCGGCGGTGTGCCCGAGGTAATCGAGCATCATCGCGGCGGTCAGGATGGCGCCGATCGGGTTCGCGATGTCGCGCCCCGCGAACGGCGGCGCGCTGCCGTGAATCGGCTCGAAGAGCGAGACGCGGCCCGGATGAATGTTGCCCGACGCCGCGACGCCGAGGCCGCCCTGCAACGCCGCGCCGAGGTCGGTCACGATGTCGCCGAACATGTTGTTCGTCACGATCACGTCGAACATCTCCGGCACGCGCACCATCTGCATCGTCAAGGCGTCGACGAACATGTGAAAGTGCTCGATGTCGGGATATTCGGCAGCGACTTCCTTGAACGTGCGCAGCCAGAGATCGCCGCCGAACCGCATGACGTTGTTCTTGTCCGACATGCAGACCGACTTGCGGCCGGTCTTTTTCGCGAACTCGAACGCGTGACGGATGATCCGCTCGACGCCGCGGCGCGTCGAAACGTCTTCCTGCACCGCGATTTCGTCCTGCGTTCCCTTCTTGAAGATGCCGCCCATGCCGACGTACGCCCCTTCCGTGTTCTCCCGAAAGATGACGAAGTCGATGTCGTTCGTCCCCTTCCCTTTGATCGGGCAGAGTCGCTCATCGAGCAGTTTGACCGGGCGGTAGTTGACGTACAGATCGAGCTCGAAACGCATGCCGAGAAGAATGTCGGCCGCATGCTTCATGTCGGGCACGCGCGGATCGCCGAACGCGCCGAGGTAGACGGCGTCGTAGTTCACCCGAATGTCGTCCATCGCGCCGGGAGGCATGGAGATGCCGGTCTTCAGATACTCGTCGGCGTTCCAGCCAAAGTGCACGAACTGGAGCCCGAGCTTGTGCGTCTCATCGACATGCTCGAGGACGCGCATGCCCGCATCAATGACTTCCGGCCCGATCCCGTCCCCGCGTACAACCGCGATCTTTTTACCCATAGGGGCGCGGATTATAGCGAGGGGC
>DASVUA010000099.1:0-3888 GCA_036387295.1 Thermoanaerobaculia bacterium
AGCAGCGCGACGAGCGGCTTCATGGGTTGCAAGCTGAGGTGACTCGCCAGGCTGAGTGGGCGCATCACGTTCCGAATCACCGCACCGCTCTCCTGCGCGAAGTGTTGATTCCCGCCGTTCGCGAGTACTCGCCGGGGCCGGCCTCGTTGATCGCACGCACGCGGAAGCGGACGGCTACACCGGCCGGCACGGTCCACGGCAGCCCGAAGGAGCGCTGTTCCGCGTTGAAGACATTTTCGAGCTCGTTCCACACGCCGTCGGCGACGCGGTACTCGACGCGATAGGCATCCACCTGCTGCGCCGGGGCCGTCCAGGTCAGCCGAATGCCGTGAGCCGAGGCGGTCACATCGAGGGTCGGCGCCTCGGGCGCTGTCGTAGAAATCACGCTGCTGACCTGCGCGAAGACCCGCTGGCTGCCGTGGTACGGCGCCGCGAAATTCGCGTTCGTGCCGAGGAAGAGCAGCCCGTTCGCAAGCGGCGCGATGCGGGGCACGGTGGCCATCCGCACGTCCGAAGCGAGTGTCAGCCGTGATGTGCGGTTGTCATGATGTACGAGGCTGGCAGAGTAGCGCGGGCCGCCGGCGCCGGGCTCGACTGCGGCCACGGCCACGCCCGCCGGAGTCACGGCGGTATGGAAGGCCGCGACGTACGACCGCTCGCCAGGCTCAATCACCGCAACCGGCTGCTGCGATCCTCCTGAGACCGGGACACGCACCACGACGATCTTGCCGTTGCTCCACAACGCGAGAAAACGTTTTCCGTCCCACACGACCTCCACGTGATCGACCAGGTCTTCCGAATCGAGGAGGTTCTGCGCGCTGAGGCGCTCGAGGTTGCGGCCAATCGCGATCGCGTGGGGGGCGCCGCCGAAATAGCCACAGGTGATCGGACCGCACGGCGCCGGCTCGATCCACGAGACGACGGAGATACTGCCATTCGAGGCGATCGACTGCGGTTCCGTTCCCTCAGGCGCCACGACGACCGGTGCCGACAGCGTCCCGTTCGGACTCAGCTTCCAGACGGCAACCCCATCGGACAGGAGAAGATAGTGGCTGCCATCCCATGCGACGCCAACCGGGCGGAACGGCAGCGGCACGCGCTGTGCCGTCTCCTGCGCGCGGTCGTTCAGGAAGAGCGCTTCCGCTTCCATCCCGTTTCGGAGCACGAGCAGAAAGGTGTGGCCATCACTCGCCGCGAGCATTGGAGCCCCGTTGGGGCCGGCACTGAGCCGTTTCTCGACCCATATCCCTTCGCGCGTCCGAATGCCGGCGTAGGTGAGCAACTCGTAACCAACTCGCTCGGTCCAGCTCACGAGTGTCGCGTCATTGGACCAGGCGATCGGGCCGAGGTTCTGTGATGCTGCACCGAGGGTGGTGTCGGTGGGCGCGGCGTCGCGCGCCAACAGCGGAACCGCCACCGGGATAGCTCCAGGCGCCTTCTGCCATACCACGCTGACTCGGCCTTTCGTGACGCCGAGCTGCGCGTTGACACCCGGCAGGCGACGCCAGAGCCCCAGCTGCCGCATCACCGGCTCATCGATTTCCTCGACCACCACCTCCGAGGGTGCTCCGCCCCACGGCGCGCCCCACGAGGAAACCATCCAGGTGGTGCTCGACCAGACCACGCGGACGTCGCCGTACATCCTGTTTCGGTCGCCAATCCTGATCGGCTGCCCGGCCTCGCCATGAGGAGACAAGGCCACGATCGATGCCCCGCCGTCCCACTGCGACCACGCGACGGCATAGCCACGTCCGCTGCTCGCCACGTTTGGGGTCCGGGCGAAACTGTCGGGAATCGTCGTCGAGTAGACCGTCGTTGCCGCGACCTCGTTCCCGTCCAAATCGAGGGTGAGGACCCGCACTTCGCGTCCGGTCGAGATCGCCACCGCGTACCCCGCGCCGTTGCTCGCCACGTCATACTCGTAGGTCGGCTGTACTGCCGGTGCTTCGAAGAGGCGCTTCGGAGTGTTGACCGGCACGCCGGCGCGGTTCAGCTCGAGGCCGTAGAGAACGCGTTCGAAGCTGTACAGCAGAAAGAACGACCGGCCGTTCGAAGCCAGCCGAACCTGCTCACCGAACTGCGTGATCACGAACGGTTCGCCGATCGGCTCGCCGCTCCGGTCGAGCGGTCGCGCGACGATGGCGTTGTGCGATCGGGCGACCAACAGGAAGCTCGACCCGTTCCACGCCGCTGCGAGTGATGTAGGCTGCACCTCCAGGACGTTCCGCCCCGCGCGGCGTTCCCCATCGACGACTTTCGTGGCCCGGATGTTCGCGTCGGCGGCCCAGAAGACGAACGTATCGGAATCGGTCGAGGCGACGACGTGACTCGTCGCCTGCTTGGTTCCGTAGCGCGTCTCGGTCAGCGAAAACGGCGCACCGGAAGGGGCCGGCTGAGCGGAGGTGGCGGTCGACGCGAGGAGCGCAAGGAGTAGCACGAACGGCTTCATGGCCGCTCACTCTATGGTGTTACGCCATAAACCGCAACCTCAACGTACAGCTCGCCGTTTTCCGCCGGACGCGGTGACGGCGATTTCCACGGGAGCCGAGTAGGCGCTCACGTCGCCGTCGGCGAAGGCGCGGACGCGCAGCTGATACGTGCCGCTGCGGCGAGGGTCGAGCAGCATTTCGTTCGTGCCGGCGTCGCTCCAGCCCTCGTGCTCGAGCCACGGACCGCCGTCGATGCGGTACTCGACGCGATAGCCGTTCACCGTCTGCGCCGGTGGGGTCCATGACACGCGCAGTTGACTGCCCGATTTCGACACCGTCGCCTGCGGCGCATCGGGTGCCCCGGCGGGAGGGGCGGCGTGCGCGATCGACATCATCACCCGCGCGCTGCCGTAATGCGGGGCGAGGTCGTTCGTCGCTCCGTGCGCGAACGCGACGCCATGATCCGGCAGCGCGACGATGAGCGGAGCCGCGGCGCCGTTCGCCTCGAAACCGCGCGCGCTGCGCACGACCCAGCCGTCCGTGAAGTCGATCAGCGCGAGCTGCGAGCGTCCGTCCGACCAGGTCAGTCCCACACCGTCATCGATGCGCGCGAGCTTCACCGAATGCGGCGTCCCGCCGTTCGCGCGACTGATCTGCACGAGCTCGTCGACCGGCACCCCGTTCGCGCCGACGCGCCGTGCCCGCAGGAGCTCGGCGGCGCGCCAGACGAAAACGTAATCGTGTCCGTTGAATGCGACTGCCGGATCTTCCGCGGCCGATTCGAAGACGACGGTGTCGACTGGATCGAGCCGCTGCAGTGCCGCATCGATGCGCGTTGCTTCGATCGCGTCCGCGGGCGTTTCCCACGCCGCGAGAAAGTTCGTTCCGTCCGTCGCGATCACCGGATCTTCCGCGCCGCTGCGAAGGGTCACCGGGTCGGAGACGCTGCCGTCGCGCGCGACGCGCGCAATCGCGATGTTCCCGGCCGTGGTGCCGATCACGACCGCGTCGTTGGCGTTCAACGCCACGCCGTGGGCCGAGAACGTTGCAACGCGCGCCGACTGCCGCACCGTCGCACCGCTCTCATCGAGCCATGATGCTGTCCACCCTTGCGTGTTTTCGGTGATCACGACGAACCCAGTCGCGTCACTCGCTGCCGCAATCGCGCGCTCGCCTGAGGCCAGCCGACGCTCGCGCCAGACTCCGTTGCGCGAGCGGAGGCCGACGTGCGCGTCGCCACCTTCGTTCCACGCCAGAAGGGCCGCGTTCGGTGTCGAAGCCGTGGCGCGCAGAACCTGCTCCGACGCCCCTTCGGCAGCAAGCGTCGTCACCGTCGCGCTTCGCGCCGCAACGTCGATCTGCGCGAGCTGCATCGCACCGTTTGCCGCGAACGCCGCGCGCGCCACACCGCCCTGCACGAGCAGCGAAGGGGAGGCACCCTGCGCCGCGATGTTGAACG
>DASVUA010000100.1:0-4181 GCA_036387295.1 Thermoanaerobaculia bacterium
CTTTAGCCCGCCGAGCATCGTCGGCGGGCTAAAGCCCGCCGCTCCACTAAAGACGATCGCAGCGCGAAGTGGTTCAGAACATCGTGTTCCGATTTTCGGCTGTGGCGGGGATTCGTTGCAGGACGTCCCAGTGCTCGACCACTTTTCCTTCGTCGTCGAGGCGGAAGATGTCGATGCCGGCCCAGTCGTCGTCGCCGGGCCATTGCTGGTAGCAGTGCAGGACGACGTAATTGCCTTCGGCGATGACGCGCTTGAACTCCACGCGTTTGCCGGGATAGTCACGGGCCATGCGCTCGAAATAGGCGATGAACGCCTCCTTGCCGTCCGCCACGGCGGGATTGTGCTGGATGTACTCGGCGCCGACGTACAACTCGACCGCCTGACGCGGGTCGGCTCGATTGAACATCAGGTCGTAGAACGAGACGACAGTCTGCTTGTTTTTTTCGAGATCGCTCATCTCGGTTGCTCCTGTGGCTACGCGGCCACGCGATTGCGCCCTTGTTCTTTTGCGCGGTACAGCACGGCGTCGGCCCGCGCGGTGAGGCGCACGACGCTTTCCGCCCGTTGCAGCTCGGCGACGCCGATGCTGATGGTGATGTGGACGGCTGGATCGATGTCGCTGCAGTCGAGCGCTTCGACCGCCGCGCGGAGGCGTTCAGCGACGGTGACCGCGGCGTCCTGCGTCGTCGAGGGGAGGAGCACGGTGAACTCCTCGCCGCCGGTCCGTCCGATGCGATCGCCCGGCCGCAGCGCGGTGCGGCATGCATGCGCGACGCGCTGCAGCACCGCATCGCCGGCGGCGTGGCCGTAGGCGTCGTTGATGCGCTTGAAGTGATCGATGTCGAGGGCGAGCATCGAGAACGGTTCTCCCCGCTCTTCGGCGCGTTGCAGTTCCTCTCCCGCCGCGGCGAGCAGATGCCGGCGGTTGGGAAGCCGTGTCAGCTCGTCGGTCATCGCCATGTCGCGCATGCGGCGTCCGTCGCGCACGAGACGCACGGCCATCGCGACGAGCCCGAGGATGATGCCGGCGCCGAGGATGAGAATGATCGTCTGCAGTCGCCGGATGCGTGCGGCGGCTGACGCTTCGCGGAGCAGGGCGCGGTTCTCCTGTTCCTTCTTGTCTGCATCGAACTGCACGCGCAGCCGCGAGGTGTGCTCTTCGCGCAGCTTTTCGGCGAGCTGGCGCTGGAGTGCGGTGTAGCGCGTGCGTGCTTCGTACGCTTCGCGCCAGCGCGCGGCGGCGGCATAGGCGGCCGCAAGCTCTTCTTCGCTCTTTTCGAGGAAGCGTGTGTTGTGCTGCGACTCGAACCAGCGCCGCGACGCTTCGAGATCGGCAATCGCGGCGTCGGTGCGCCCGAGGTTGCGCAGCACGATGCCACGCGACTGACGGACGGTCATCGCCCGCTCGGTGTCTTTGTTCTCGACGAAGAAGCGGAGCGAGCGGTCGAGGATCGGCAGCGCTTCTTCGCTGCGGCCGAGCTTACCGAGGGCGATGCCGATCGACCGCCGCACGAAGGCCGCTTCGTCGTGGCGGCCGAGCTTTTCCTCCGACGCGAGCGCGCGGCGATACCACTCCAGTGCCGTGGCAAAGTCGCCTTTCCGCTCGATCGTACTGCCGAGGTTGAATTGCGTGTCTGCGACTCCGGTCCCGGCGCCGGCGGCCTCGTATTCGGCGAGGAGCTGGCGGTAGTACTCGACGGCGCGGTCGTACTGCCCGAGGGTGGAATCGGCGTAAACGTGCGCGATCGTCTCCAGTGCGGTGCGGCGCCCGGCCGCGTTCCCGGCGGCGGTGTGGAGGTCGTACGCGCGGCGGAGGTTCATCAGCGACTGGTTCATCTCGCCGCGGTAGTACTGCACGTATCCCTGCAGGATGAGCGCGTCGGCGAGAAGTGCGCGGTCGCCGCTGCGCGTGGCGGTATCGACGGCCGCGGCGTACTCGCGCGCGGCGTCGGCGATCCGGCCCGCGTCTTCGTGCGCGCGGCCGCGGGCGAGCTGTGCGCGTCCGGGAGTTTGCTCGGGAGACTGCGCAGCGAGGGTGACCGCGACGGCGAGCAACAGCGGCAGGAGGCGCGAGTTCATCCGGACGAAAGGATAACCGGTGAGGTGGAAGCCTTCGCGCGTTTGGTGAGGCGGAGGGTTTAGATCCGCTTGGATTCTTCGGCGGGCTAAGAGCCCGCCGCTCCACTGAATCGGGTCGAGTTGTTCCGTGAAGGAATGTCGTGATAACGACTATCGTTCTGTCCTGACGAATGCAGAAACTCGGCGAAGCGATCCAGCAGAAGAAGCCGTTTCGGTCGGCGGAGGTCGAGGCGTTTCTGAACATCGTCCGCACCGCCGACGCGTTGGGACGTCAGGTCGAGCGGCTGCTCAAGCCGCACTCGCTGACGGCCACGCAGTACAACGTGCTGCGCATCCTGCGTGGTGCGGGGCGGGACGGCGCGACCTGCAGCCAGATCGCGGAGCGGCTGGTCACGAACGATCCCGACGTGACGAGGCTGCTCGATCGCCTCGAAAAGAGCGGCCTCATCGAGCGCGCACGCAGCGAGAACGACCGCCGCGTCGTGGTGACGCAGTTGAGCCGCTCCGGGGCGGTCCTCCTCGCGAAGCTCGACCCGCTCGTCGATGCGTTGCACGCGCGGCAGTTTGCGGGGATGAACAGAAAGGCGCTCGCCGCGATGGTCGCGCAGCTCGAGCAGATCCGCGCCGCGGCCGAGGAGGACGCGGAATGAATGCGATCCGCCGCATGCCGTCGCTGTTCGTCGCGCATGGTGCGCCGCCGCTGCTCGACGACGCGAGCTGGGTGCGCGAGCTGAACGTCTGGGCGAACGGATTGCCGAAGCCGCGCGCGATCCTCATGCTCTCCGCGCACTGGGAAGAGCGTCCGGTCACGATCGGCGCAACGCGCAGCGTCCCGCTGGTCTACGATTTTTACGGATTTTCGCGGCGCTATTACGAGCAGCAGTACGCGGCGCCCGGCGCGCCCGAGCTCGCGGCGCGCATTCGCGGCGCGCTCAAAGGTCTGCACGAGCTTCACGAAGAACCGGAGCGCGGTCTCGATCACGGCGCCTACGTGCCGCTCGTCGCGATGTACCCGCAGGCGGACGTGCCGGTTCTGCAGATGTCGCTACCGAGCGACGATCCGCGCGAGCTCTTTGCCCTCGGCGGTGCGCTCCGTCCGCTGCGCGATGAAGGGGTGTTGATCGTCGGCAGCGGCTTCATCACGCACAACATGCGTGCGATCGGCGTGGCTGAGCCGCCGTCGTGGGCGACGGAGTTCGACGCCTGGACGGCCGATGCGGTGCGGCGCAACGACGTCGACGCGCTGATCGATTACAGAGCGAAGGCGCCCGGCGTCCGCCTCGCTTTGCCTACGCACGAACATTTCGCTCCGCTGCTCGTCGCGCATGGCGCGGCGGCGGAGCCGGAGCAGATTCAATTTCCGATCACCGGGTTCTGGCTCGGTGCCTTTACGCGGCGATCGGTGCAATTCGGTTGAGCAACCAACAGCACAACAGCAGCAGCAACAGCAAAAGGAGAAGTGAAATGAAGTTCAGCACTGTAGTTTTCGCCGCATCCCTTCTCGTCCTTCCGGCCTGCCAGAAGAGCGAAATTTCCGACAAGCCGGCAGCCGAGGTGACGGAGAGCGCAACCGCGAGCGCGGCGAGCGATTCGGCCAGCGCCACCGACACGTCGCTGACGTCGAATCAGTCGGCCGCAAACGCGGTGACGGCGAACGTGATCAAGGAAAAGAGCTCGATCGGATGGGTCGGCGCGAAGGTCACGGGCGATCACACCGGGAAATTCAATGCGTTCGACGGCACGATCGAATACGTCGCCGCGAAGCCGACGCGCATCGCGTTCGAGATCGACATGAACTCGATCGAGAGCGACAACGAGAAGCTCACCGGGCACCTCAAGAGCGCCGACTTTTTCGACGTCGCAAAGTTCCCGAAAGCGACGTTCGTCTCCACCTCGCTCACCGAGGCTCCGGCGGGCTCGCAGGGCGGCACGACGCACCTGCTGCGCGGCACGCTCGACCTGCATGGCGTGAAGAAAGAAGTGAGCATTCCGGTCGTGGCGACGCAGGGCGCCGACGGCGTGCGCGCGAAGAGCGAATTCACGATCAATCGCCATGACTGGGGCGTGTCGTACAAAGGCATGACGGACGATCTGATCAAGGA
>DASVUA010000101.1:0-3096 GCA_036387295.1 Thermoanaerobaculia bacterium
GAGGAGAAAGCGATGCTCCTCCTCGCGGCGCTGCCCCTGCGGACCATAGAAGATCAGGCGGAAGAAGTTCATGCCGAACAGCATCGGCACGTCGTCGAACGCATACTGGCCGTCCGAGCGCGACTGCCGGTAATCGACCAGCGTTCCATTGTGGTAGAGCTCCACATCCCAGCCCGGCGGGAGATTGCCGCGGAACGAGTGGCGGTCGAACTCGGTCGGGCGGTAGAGCGGCTGGTTCGTCACGAGCACGCCCGGCGCCGCCTCGGTGGACGTCGAAAGCAGCGTGCTGGTCGGATGGAAGATGTGCCCGACCGCGACTTCCGTGGCCCGCAGCACGCCGCCGATGTTCCCGGCCGCATCGCGACGGCGCAGCGTGAGGCGCCAGTCGTCGAACGGATCGGTGTCGTCGCCGGACGCATACGCTTCCGACTCCATGTACAGCAGGTCGCCGGTGGCGTACGTGGCGTAGCTGCCGTGGACGTCGTCGCCGGCGACTGCCAGGCGCACGGTCTGGTCGACGGTCGGCGTGTCGAAGAACCGGTACGCGCTGGCCAGCGGCGGATATCCGGGATCGGACGGCGCGAGACGCAGGCGCCAGTGACGGATGCGCCGTTCGCGGTCGAGACGCGTCTGCATCGGCAGCCGCTCGCGCGGACGGACGCGCACGCGCAACGCGAACAGTTCGACGTCGAACGCGACCGGCAGCCATTCGCCGAGGAGTGTGGAGTCGACGTAGATGTCGTCACCGTAGACGCGCACCAGCTCACGGTCGAAGCGCCGCGGCTTGCCACCGACGCTCACGCGGCCGCGGGCAACGTCGAGCTCGAAGCCGGTGGCTTCGTTGAGCACGAAACCTCGCGCGGTGCCGCGGTCGCTGTCGACGGTGATCGCCACGCCGAGGAGCTCGGATGAGACGCCGAGCGGAAGCAGCGTCCCGTTGCCAGGGCCGGTGTAACCGGACACGGCGTCGGAGAGGATCACATCGTCGAGCACGTACTCGAGCAGGCGGATCTCCTCTTCACGAGGCTCCGGCGACGAGGCGGCGAATGCGTTCGCCGCCAGGAGGCTCGCTACGACGATGTGCGTGAGGATGCGCATCGCAGTCTCAGCGCAGGACCACGGCGGATGCTGCTTCGATGCGGTTGGACTGCTCTTTTCGCTCGGTGAACGAGACGTGCAGCTCGCCCGCGGGGAGCGGCAGCGACTGCGCGCCGAGGGGCAGGCGTACGCGGCGTGTTGCGTTCGGCGTGTAGACGGCGACGCCATTGGCGCGAGCGAGCACGCGCTCCACGCCCCGTCCGTTGCGCAATGAAACGACCAGATCGCCGTAAACCGAGCGCGTGCCGGTGCGGTCGATGGCGAAAGTCACCGCGCCATCGCGGACGGCGAGATCGCGAATCGCCACCGCGGCCGTGGTCGAGCCGTGGCGCACGATGACCGGGATCGAGACGCTGTAGACCGCGTGCAGGTTGATCTCGAGCTCTTTCGTTTCAACTGCCGGCCGGTCCGCGGCTTCGCTTTCGACCGGCGGCAGCGCCTGGAACAGCAGATGCGCGCGGTATTCGCCTTCTTCGAGCTCGGCCGGCTTGCGGATCTGCAGACGGACCGCCTGAGCGACACCCGGCGGCAGCACGACCTGGCGGGGGGAGAAGCGGATCATCTCGTCCGAAAAGCGCTCGCCGTTCGCCGGCTCGTCGACGGCGACAAAGTCACCGGTCTCCGTCATGCGCCGGCGAATCACCGAGATCCGGTACGTCATGGTCTCGGTGCCGGAGTTGATGACGTCGACCTGCGCGGTGCGCGTGTTGCCGTCGAAGACCAGCCGGGTCGGATGCACCATCAACTCGCCCGCGAAAACAGAAGGCGCGAGAAACAGGAAGAAGCAGATCAATTTGCGCATGTTCGTCACTCCGGCAAACGCCCTCCCCCGCGTGTCCAGTCGCGAGGGAGGGATGAGGGAAGAGGAGGCTGACCGCCACGCGCGGTCAGTTGTATTCGACCGACACGTCGAAGGTGCCGGAGTAGCTGCCGGTGGTCTGGGCGTTGCCGACCGTGAGCGTCGCGCCGACGGCCAGCGCCTGGGCGCCGCCCGCGCTGAGCGTGCCGGTGCCGGACGGGTTGCTGGTGAACGTGCCGACCGACATCGTCTTGGTGTTGTCGACGCTGTGGGTGAGGGTGGCGCTGTTCGGAAGGGTGATGGCGTAGGTGGCGTTGCCGTCGCCGCTGACGTCGAACGACGCCGCGCCGCCCGCGTTGGTGGAGGAGAGGACGACCGCGCCCGTGGCGCTGCGCGAACCGTTGGTGGCGATGACGACCGTGCCGCCGGTCAACGCGGAGAACTTGCCGAAGCGGAGCGCGGCGGTGTTGGAGATGGAGATCGGCGTCATGACTTCGGCGGACGCGTTCGACGTCGCTTGCGCGGCGTACATGGCGGAGGGGCTGGAGAGAACGGCGATGGCGGCGGCGGCGAGGATGGCGACTTTCGTTTTCATGGTGTGGCTCCTTTTTCGTTTTCTCAAATGCCCGGCGCTGACCGGGGGTTCGCTGATTGAGTCCTGCCGCGGGGTCGGAAAATACAGACCCCCGCAAAAATCTTTTTTTTGCGCCTCTGTATTTTTTCCCGCGCCTGAACGACTCCCTTTCCAGGAGGTCCTGTGCCGGTCGGAAGCCGGCGGCTCCGCAGGCGCTGGCCGGATTGCCGGCCTCGCCGGCACAGGACCTCCGCAATGGCCTGCAGCAGCGCCAGCGCGCGCGGCGAGCACGCCGGCGGCGGGATAGTGCTCGGGTTCGAGCGTGATCACGACACTCCCAGTCTTGCGGCCGCTGTCGAGTAGCGGTGCGCCTCCACGATTTCGTCGAAGCGATACGTGCGGTCGATGACCGGACGCGAGCATGCCGCAGCGCATGCGACCGCCGCGATCGCGAGCTGTCGTGCGTCGATCCGCGCCCCCCGCTCCTCGGCCGACAACGCTTTCTGCAGCCGCGGCACGTGCGGCGGTGTCGTGCTCGTCTTCACCTGCACGACGAGGGTGATGGCGAGCGAGCGATGCCACCCTCCCCTCGCGCCCTGCCGGGGATGTTGCTGCGGTAGAGGGA
>DASVUA010000102.1:0-2494 GCA_036387295.1 Thermoanaerobaculia bacterium
CGATCTCGGCATTCAGCCGGACAGGCGAGGAGCGCATCCTTTTTCTCGGCACGCTCGATTCGCTGAACGGCCATACCGCACGCGAAAAAGCGAAGGACCTGCAGCAGCAGCTCGCCGCGCGCGGCGGCGAAATCGCCGCGCTCAACGAGCGTGTTGCACGGGCCGAGCTCCAGCGCGACGCGCTCGAACAGCAACTCGCGGCGATGCGGCAGAGCCGCTTCTGGCGCGCGCGCGAACGGTGGTTTGCCATGAAGCGCCGCTTCGGCGGGTCAGACGCGTTGTAACTCTTCGCGGAACACTCCGTATAAGGGACCCAGCATGAAGACCAGAACCAAAATCATCATCGCCACGATCGTCGTTCTTCTCATCGCCGGGATCACTGCCGCGTCCATCGCCTCGAAAGGGAAGGAAGGGACGCCGGTGACGTTCGGCAAGGTCGAGCGGACGGACCTGACGAGCAAAGTCACGGCGAACGGGCAGATCGACGCACAGCGTAAAGTCGACCTTTCGGCGAACGTGATGGGGCAGATCGTCAATCTCGCGGTGCGCGAAGGCGACGTCGTCAAGAAAGGCGATTTCCTCCTGCAGATCGACCAGAAGCAGCTCGCCGCATCGGCACAGGGAGCCGAGGCATCGATGCGCGCGCTCTTCTCCGACCGCGACTCCGCGCGCGCATCGCTGGCCGAAGCGCAGTTGACGTATCAGCGTGCCCGCAGCAACGTCGAACAGAAGATCAGCCCGCAGGCAGAGCTCGATCGCGCGCGTGCCGCGCTCGATTCGGCCCGCGCCAACGTGAGCGGAATCGAGCAGCGCATCCAGCAGGCCCGCGCGAACGTCGCCGCGGCGCGCGACACGCTCTCGAAGACCACCATGACCGCGCCGATGGCCGGCATCATCACGGCGCTCCCGGTGGAAGAGGGTGAAGTCGCGGTGATCGGCACGATGAACAATCCCGGCACCAAGCTCCTGACGATTGCGGACATGAGCGTCGTCGAGGCGGTGATGGAAGTCGACGAGACCGACGTGCCGAACGTGAAGGTCGGCCAGCGTGCGACCGTCACCGTCGACGCGTATCCGAACAAGACGTTCGACGGCGTCGTGACGGAAGTCGGGTCGAGCCCGATGACGGCGAGCCGCAGCGCGACGGCGGAAGCGGTGAATTTCGAAGTGAAGATCCAGCTCACCAATCCGCCTCCCGGAGTGCGTCCAGGGTTCTCCGCGTCGGCCGACATCATCACCGGCTCCCGTTCGAAATCGCTCGCCATTCCGATCCAGGCGCTAGTCGTGCGCGAAAAACCGACGGCCGCCAAAACGGCCGGCGTCAAAGCGCAGGAAGAAGAAGGCGTGTATCTCCACAAGGACGGAAAAGTGCAATTCGTCCCCGTCGTCACCGGCCTCGTCGGCGACAGCAACATCGAGATCGTCGGCGGCCTCACCGAAGGACAGCAGATCGTCACCGGCCCCTTCCGCGCCCTCCGCGACATCAAGGATGGTGCGAAGGTGAGGGAGCAGAAGGAAGAGAAGGGCGGCAAAGAGGGCGGCAAAGGCGCGTAACGCGCGTAACGCGCGTTTCCGCGCGGCGCGTCGGCGCTTGGGCGCGGAGGCGCTTGGGTGGTGGGTCGCGCTGGTCGGCGGCGTCCGAATTTCTCACTGCAGCAAGCAGCACCAAAGTCGTTCAGGTCACAGAGTCACCCAAGCGCCAAAGCGCCCCAGCGCCCCACGCGCCTCATGAAAACAATGGAAACCCTCCGCATCGCTGCCAACGCTCTTCGTGCGCACAAGATGCGCAGCTTTCTCACGCTGCTCGGCGTGATCATCGGGGTCATGACCGTCGTGACGGTCGTGGCGATCATTTCGGGGCTCAACAGCTACATCTCCGAAAAGGTCTTCCGCCTCAATCCCGATGTTTACGCGGTGACGCAGTTCGGGATCATCACCAGCCGCGAGCAGTGGCTCGAGGCGATCAAGCGAAAGAAGATCGACTGGAACGATCTGAACGCGGTGAAAGAGCGCTGCGGTCTTTGCGACATGGTCGGCGCACAGCACGACAACGCCAGCGCGGCGAAGCGCGGCGCGCAGAAGCTGACGAACGTACGCACCATGGGCGTCACGACGAACATGGTGGAGGTCAACAATCTCGACCTCGAGACCGGCCGTTTCTTCACGCCGACCGAAGAGCAGCGTTCCGCGCTCGTGGTGGTGATCGGCTCCGATGTGCGCGAAGAGCTCTTCGGGCCGCTCGACCCGATCGGCCGCACGATGGTCGTCGCGAATCAGCCGATGCGCGTCATCGGCCTGCTCACGAAGCAAGGCTCGGTGCTCGGACAGAACCAGGACAAGGTGCTCTACATCCCCATCACGACGTGGCGCAAGCGCTTTGGCACGCGCGAGAGCGTCGACATCTTCGTCCGCGCGAAGGGCGGCGTGCCGGGAGTCGAGGCATCGATGGACGAGGTGCGGACGATCATCCGCAGCCGCCGCCGCACCGCCTTCC
>DASVUA010000103.1:0-2669 GCA_036387295.1 Thermoanaerobaculia bacterium
CGGCACCGGCGCCGACTGGGACGCGACCTACATCTCGCTCGACGTCCTCAGCCGCAACACCGAGCCGGCGATGTCGATCTTCGGCGATGTCACCGCCCGCGCCACGCTGCCGCAGGAAGAGCTCGAGCGCGTGCGCGCCGAGCGTCTCAACGACATCCTGCAACAGCGCAACGACCCTGGTGCGATCGCCGGCAAACGCTTCGCGCATCTGCTCTACGGCACCGGCGCGTACGGCAACTCGGTGGCCGGCAATGCCGAAACGGTCGCGCGGATCACCATCGACGACGTGCGCCGCTTTTACGCGCAGCACTACATTCCGAACCACAGCTCGCTCGTCATTTCGGGCGACATCGACTCCGCGCGTGCGATCGAGCTCGCGACGCGCGCGCTCGACGGCTGGCAGCGCGGCATCGAACCGCCGCGGCCGACGGTGACGCCGCTGCACATCGACGCCGCACGCATCTACGTGATCGACCGGCCGCAGGCCGTGCAGTCGGAGATCCGCGTCGGCCACCTCGGCGTGCCTCGCTCGACCGCGGACTACTTTCCGATCGCGGTGATGAACGCGATCTTCGGCGGCGTCTTCAACTCGCGCATCAATCTCAATCTCCGCGAGCGTCACGGCTACACGTACGGCGCGCGCTCGCAGTTCGCGTTCCGGCGCCAGGCCGGCCCGTTCGTCATCGCCGCACCGGTGCGCAACGAAGTCACGCGCGAATCGGTCTCTGAAATCCTCTCCGAGTTGCGCCGCATCCGCACCGGCGACATCGAAGACGGCGAGCTGAATGACGTGAAGAACTACCTCATGGGCGTTTTTCCAGCCACCGTGCAGACCGCGTCCGACATCGCCAGCCGCCTCGTCGACATGGAACTGTATGGGCTGCCCGAGGATTACTTCGATCGCTATCGCGAAAACATCGCGGCGGTGTCGAAGGACGAGATCACCCGCGTCGCGCACAAATACCTCGATCCCGATCGCGTGCTGGTGGTCGTCGTCGGCAACGCCGCCGAAATCCGCCAGCCCCTCAGCACCCTCGGCTTCCCGCTGCAGGAGATGGACATCGACGGCAACCTGCGCGCCACGATCTAGCTGGTCCTTGGTGGAGCGGCGGGCTTCAGCCCGCCGACGCTGTTTAACAACCGGCGGGCTAAGAGCCCGCCGCTCCACTTAGCTGATCCGGCTCGGCTGGCGCGGCGTCCTCGCGCGCCATCACGACCGCCGCGGCGGCGATCGCCTGCAATGCCAGCAGCATCATCGACACGCCGTGCAGCATCCCGAAACGCCGGCGTACCGGATCTTCGCGGCTGAGCTCCGAGATCGGGACGTACGACGTGTTGCGAATCGCGCGGATGCGCAGGTCGACGAACGATTGCGTCGCCGCGAGCAGCACCGACGCGAAGAGCACCAGCAGCACCGCGCGGCGCACGCGACGCAACTCGAGCGCGAACAGCGCCAGCGGCGCGGCGAGCGCGATGTAGTGCCAGCGGGTGAGCATCGAGCCGACCACGTCGGCCGCCACGGTCGGATTGCCGGCCGCGCGAAAGGCGGCGGAGGAGGCGAGCATGAGAAACGCCGCACTGCCGAACCAGAGCGCGGCGATCAGACGTTGAATACGGTGCGTATCGCCTCCGGAAACGGAGCGCGCAACACGCCGCGCTCGGTAATGATCGCGCTGATGAGCCGCGCGGGTGTGACGTCGAATGCCGGATGGCGCACCTGGATCCCCTCGGGCGCGACACGCGTGCCGTTCATTTCCACCACTTCGTTCGCACTCCGCTCTTCGATCGGAATCTCCGCGCCGGTCGGGCAGCGCGGATCGATCGTCGACAGCGGCGCGGCGACGTAAAACGGGACGCCGTGCGCGTGCGCGAGCACCGCGACGGTGTAGGTGCCGATCTTGTTCGCCGTATCGCCGTTCGCCGCGATGCGATCGGCGCCGACGATCACCGCGTCGAACTTTCCCTGCTGAAAAAAATGGCCCGACATGTTGTCGGTGATGAGCGTGACGTCGATGCCGTCGCGGTGCAGCTCCCACGCGGTGAGCCGCGCGCCTTGCAGATAAGGCCTCGTTTCATCGGCGAACACCGCGATCGTCCGGCCGCTTTCGACCGCCGCGCGCACGACGCCCAGAGCCGTGCCGTAGCCGCCGGTCGCCAGCGCGCCGGCGTTGCAATGCGTGAGCACCGTCGATGAGGCGCCGAGCAATTCCGCGCCGTAGCGGCCGATGGCGCGATTCCCCGCCACGTCTTCTTCGAGCACGCGCTCGGCCTCGGAGACCGGGTCGCCATCGTGCGCGAGCATGCGATCGACGGCCCAGGCGAGATTGACGGCCGTCGGGCGCGACTGTTTGAGCTCGTCGGCCGCCGCCTGCAGGTTTGCGCCGGCGCGGGCGGCCATCGCCATCCCGAACGCCGCACTGACGCCGATGGCAGGGGCGCCGCGCACGACCATCGTCCGGATCGCCACCGCAACGTCCGACGCGCTGCGGCACTCGACCCACACCTCCTCGCGCGGAAGCAGCCTCTGATCGAGCAGAAACAACGTTTTTCCGTCCCAGCGCAGCGGAGTGACGTGCATGGAACTTGCGGTCGGATTCACGCCGATATACTAGCGCGGCATTTTCGCCGGCACGGCCGGCGCGCTGGCCGGCCAAGCCTTGGGGCTCGCT
>DASVUA010000104.1:0-5773 GCA_036387295.1 Thermoanaerobaculia bacterium
CCCCCGCCGCTCCACTTAGAAACGCGTCAGCGCAGGGCGTCGATCTTTCGCTGCAACTGTTCGCAATCGGTGCCGCCGGCGCCGATCGCTGCGCGTTCCCATGAACCGTAAATCGGGTTCGGGAGGATGAACCAGCGCGTCCCCCATTCGCCTGCGGTGCGGTTGATGATCTCTTCGCGCTGCTCGTGCGTACTTTCGCGCGCGTTGGCGAAATCATTGAGGTCGTCGCCGATCACGAGCAGGACGCGGTGCGATTTCGCGACGTATTCGCGTCGCGAGGTCTTGTCGCTCTCCCAGCCGTTTTCGCCGCGTTGCAGCAGCGTGTCGACATTCGGGTCGAGCGGCGCGCCGAGCGTCTGCAGATTGCGGAGCGTACCTGCCTCTTCATCCTGATCTCGATTGGTGATGTAGAACGGCCGGACGCCGCGGCTTCGCGCGTACTGCAGGAACTCGAGCGCTCCAGGAATCGCGGGAGCGATCCCTTCGCTCGTCCATTGCTTCCAGGCGGCCCGCTCGTACGTTTTGCCCTGACGAATCACGCGCCCTTGAAACTGCGTGTTGTCGAGCACCGTTTCGTCGAGGTCGAGAATCACGGCCGGCGGCAGCTCGCCGGTTCGTTCGGCCAGCGCGGCATCGAGCGCCCGTCGCGCGTTCGCATACGTTTGCAACGCGGCCGCGCGGTACTCGGCGGCAGACTGAATCCACAGCGTCGCGTTGACGATCGAATGGCCGGCATTGCAAGGCGCAGGTTCCGCGGCCGCCGCCGGTGCCGCCGCCGGTGCGGTCGTCGTGGTTGCGCAGGCGAATGAAGAGCAGGCGAGGAGCGCAAGCAGAGTGCGTTTCATCAGGTCCTCCAAAAAGACAACGGCCACCCGTTTCCGGGTGGCCGTCGTTTACCACGTTGTGAGGCTGGATTAGAAGCTGACGCGCACGCCCACGCGAGCCGTCCAGCGCGAGCGCGTGTCGGCGACCGTGAACTGGCTGGCTGTCGAGAACGCGCCGGCGTAGTTCTCGCGATAGATGTGCTTGCCGGTGGCGGGGTCGATGCCGCGGTAGCTGACCGGGCTCGTGTTCTGGTTCGACACGAACTTGACGACGCCCCACTCCTCGTTGAAGAGGTTCAGGAGGTTCGTCACGTCAGCCGTGACTTCGGTGCGGAAGCGCGAGATCGGAACACCGAGGCCGTAGTGCAGGTCGAGCGAGCGGGTCCACGGCTCGGTGAACTGGTAGCGGTCGAGGATCTGACCGGAGTTCGGATCGACGCCGAGGTAGGCCATGTAGTTGCCGAACGCCTGCTCGGCGGTGACGCCGGTGTCTTTGTCGGACGTCGTGCCGTTCAGGTACTGGTAGATCACCTGGCCCGCTTCCGGGACGTAGAGAAGGTCGTTCGTGTTGTAGCCGTCACCGTTCGGATCGAGGAGGCCGGGGATGCTTGCGGTCGTCATCATCACCGAGTACGGCCGGCCCGACTGGACGTTGTAGAACAGTCCGACCGTGTGGCCGAGGAAGCCGGTGGTGAAGTCGTACGCCGCCGAGATGTTGAAGCGGTGTTTCATCTCGAACGCGGAACGGGAGAGGTCCTGCGCGAAGATGTCGCCCTTGGTGTGGCGGAACTGCCAGTTCGAGATGGCGCGGCTCGAGGTCGAGTCGAACGCCGAGTCGGCGTTCTGGTGGCCGTAGTTCGCGGAGAGCACGAGGCCATTGGTGAACGGGCGGGTGAGCTGCAGCGTGAACGCGGTTTCCTGACCTTTGCTCGTGTTGGAGAGCTGGATCGCGTCAGCAACCGTGCTGTTGCGGCGGCTGAACACCGGACGGCCGTCGAGAGCGTTGATGCCGGTCTGGACGCGGTTGACGTTGTAGTAGAAGACGTCCTGCTGCGTTTGCGACCAGAGCAGCTCGGCCGAGCCGCGGATGCCGAGCGGCAGTTCGCGGTCGTAGCCGAGAGTCGCGCGGAGGACGCGCGGGAACTCGAAGTCGGGGTCGATGAGGTCGACCGACAGCGCGCCACCCGCACCGAGGTCGCGGCGCTGGGTGAGCGGATCGGGATTGAAATCGGGGCGCTGGCAGGTACCGCTGCAGCTCAGCGCGACCGACTCGATGCCGGTGTTCGCGTAGGCGTTCGAGATCCAGACGTACGGAGCGCGGCCGGCGAAGATGCCGACGCCGCCGCGGATCTGCTGCGTGCCCGAGCCGCCCGGCTGCCAGTTGAAGCCGACGCGGGGCGAGAAGATGATGTCGTCGGACGGCGTGTCATCGGTACGGTAGCCGAGGCGGTCGGCGATGGTCTGGTTGAACGACGGCTTGTCGGGGAACGTCGGCTTGTCGGCGCGGATACCGACGGTGAACGAGAACGCGTTGCTCAGGCGCCACGAGTCGTTCGCGTAGAAGCCGTACTGGCCGGCTTCGAACGCCGTCGGGCGGCCCGGGTCGTCGCCCGTGGCGTAGCTGATGCGGTAGACCGACGGCTTGCCGGCTTCAAAGTCGGCGAGCGTCGGGAAGAAGTAGTAGCCGTAGAACTCCGAGAGGAACGTGTTCTTGAACTCGAAGAACTCGTTGTGCGTACCGACCGTGATGGTGTGGCTGCCGCGGACGAGCGTGAAGTCGTCGGTGAACTCGAAGACTTCCTGATCGAGCGCGTTCGCGCCGGAGAAGCGCTCGGTGCCCGCGGTGACGCGGCCGCTGCGCTCGGAACCGCCGATCTCGATGCTCGGGAAGATCACCGGAACCTGGCGCTTGTCTTTGATGGTCTGAAGGCTCACGCGCGCTTCGTTGTACGCATTCGCGCCGAAGACGCTGTTGAGCTGCGCGACCGACGAGTTGGTCTCGTCTGCCTGCGCGTACGTTGCGGTCTGGAAGGTGTAGCGCGTTTCCGTGCGGCCGCCCCAGACGTCGCGTGCGGCGTCGACGTAGTTGTGGCGGAGGGTGAGCTGGTGGTTGTTGCTGACGTTCCAGTCGAGGCGGGCGAAGATCAGATCGCTCGTCGTCGCGGCCGAGAAGTCACCGAGCGAGCCCGGATCGTAGTTGTAGCGGCTCATCAGGACCTCGCGCACGCGGCGCGCTTCCGATGCTGCCGGCTCGCGGACGGTGAGACCCGAGCTGCCGTCGACCGTGAAGCCGGTCGGGGAATCGCGACGGCTGACTTCGCCGCTGAGGAAGAAGAAGAGACGGTCGCGAAGGATCGGACCGCCGATGCGGCCGCCGTACTGATCGTGCGTGAACTCGGCCAGCGGACGGCTCTCCTGGTTGGTCGTTTTCCAGGTACCGATGAGGTCGGGCGAACGCTGCGAGCCGAACACCGAGCCGGAGAACTCGTTCGTTCCGGAGCGGGTGACGGCGTTGATGCCGCCGCCGGTGAAGCCGCCCTGGCGGACGTCATACGGCGAGACGACGAGCTGAAGCTGCTGAATCGCTTCGATCGAGATCGGCTGTGCGTCCGTCTGACCGCCCGGCGTACCGGTGTCGGAAAGACCGAAAAGGTCGTTGTTGACCGCGCCGTCGATCTGAATCGAGTTGTAGCGGTTGTTGCGGCCGGCGACGTTGACGCGGGTCGCCGAAAAGTCCTGCGCGTCGACGACGAAGTACGGATTCGTACGGGCGAAGTCCTGCAGGCTGCGGTTGACCGTCGGCAGCGTTTCGATCTGTTCGGTCGAAACTTCCGAGGCCGCACCGGTGCGGTTCGGGTTGATGATCTCGTCCGCGGCCGCCGTGACGGTGATCGCTTCGGAGACCGCCGCGAGCTGCAGCGTGAGCGGCACTTCCGACGTCGAGCCGAGGCCGACCTGCAGGTTCTCGGTCACTGCGGGGCGGAAGCCCTCGAGCGTCGCGGTAACCCGGTACGGTCCACCGACGCGGACGTTCGGGATGGTGTAACGGCCGTTCGAGCCAGTGACGGCGTCGTAACGGGTCCCGGTCGGGACGTGAATGGCTTCGACGGTAACGCCGGGCAGGGCGCTTCCATCGGCCGCGGACACGGTGCCGGCAATGCTGCCGGTGGTCACCTGTGCCTGCGTCATAGGCACGATCGCAAACATCACGACCGCGGCCATGGTCAACAGACGGCGGAGAGCGGACATGAATCCTCCTGAAATGATGAAAAACGGGTGTGATGGACAGGCACGCGCCACTCGTGCGGCGCGCGAAAACGAACGCTGATTTGCGGCGGTAGTTTAGACCAGACGGTACGCAACGAGTTAAAGATCGTGTGAAACGAAGGCGTTCCTCAGAAGCTCTTGAGGAACGCCTCGTTCGACGGAAACTTCTGCAGCCGTTCGAGCAGCATTTTCATCGCCGTGAGCGGGTCCGTTCCGGCCAGAGCACGCCGCAGGGTGTGCATCTTGGTGAGCACTGCAGGCGACAGCAGCTTCTCTTCTTTCCGTGTGCCGGTCTGGCCGATGTTCATGGCCGGGAAGATACGGCGCTCGAAGAGCCCGCGGTCCAGCACGACTTCCGTATTGCCGGTGCCTTTGAACTCCTGAAAAATCACTTCGTCCATGCGGGAGCCGGTGTCGATGAGCGCCGTGGCGATGATGGTCAGCGATCCCCACTCCTCGGCGTTGCGCGCGGCGCCGAAAAACCGCCGCGGCTTTTCCATCGTCCGGGCGTCGATGCCGCCCGAGAGGATCTTGCCGCTGCCGCGCTGTTCATTGTTGTACGCGCGCGACATGCGGGTGATCGAGTCGCAGAGGATCACGACGTCTTTCTTCGCCTCCACGAGGCGGCGTGCGCGCTCGAGGATGATCTCGGCGAGATGGATGTGGCTGTCGGCGGTCTCGTCCGAGCTCGACGCGACGACTTCACCCTTCTGCACCGAGCGCCGGAAGTCGGTGACTTCCTCGGGGCGCTCGTCGACGAGGAGCACGAACAGCACGACTTCCGGATGGTTCGTGTTGATGCCGTGCGCGATGTCCTTGAGCAGCGTCGTCTTGCCTGCTTTGGGCGGGGCGACGACGAGGCAGCGCTGACCCTTGCCGATCGGCGCGAGCAGATCGAGAACGCGCGTCGTGAGGCGTTCCGGCTCCGTCTCCAGCTTGAACATCTCGTTCGGGTCGATCGAGATGAGCTCCGAGAATGGACGGCGCGACTCGCGGTACTCCTCGAGCGGCATGCCTTCCACCGTCTCGACCGTCATCAGCTCGAGACCGTTTCCGGTGCGCCGGGCCGAGCCGCCGAGAAGGAGGCCGGGGAGGAGATGGAGCCGCTCGATGACCGAGCGCGGCACGACCGTGTCTCCCGGTTGCGTGTAGTAGTTGTTGGCAGGATCGACCAGCAAGCCGGCGCCGTTCTGTTTGATGAACAGCACGCCCGTCGTGGCGACCAGCTCGCCCGGCGCGATGTCGATCGGCGCGGCGTTTCCGCCACCACCGTTCTCGCTCCGCTGCGGCCGGCGACCCTGGCCCTGGCCTTCTTCAGCCCCGCCGCGGCCGCGACGCGAGCGGCGCCGGCGTTTTCCGCCTGCTCCACTGCCGCCGTCAGCAAACTGCTGCGGTCTCTGTGCTTCGTTTCCTGGTGCCGGGCCGTTGCCGTTGCCGAGAGGCTGTCCCTCGGCGCCCGTGCGGCGTCTGCGGCGACGCCGCTTACGCGGAGTGCGGTTGTCTGGTGTCATTCGAACTCAATCAACGATTAATGAGCTTTCACCTGCGAATCCCGGGGGCCGACGACATCGGGGCGGAGAGTCAATCTCAAAAACGCCCAGCGGGAAATGCCTGACGCAAGATCGTCGCGCGAGGTGCTGCGGCAGTATGGGGAAGTGTTTTGTGAAAATCAAGCGCGCCTT
>DASVUA010000105.1:0-6431 GCA_036387295.1 Thermoanaerobaculia bacterium
CCCCCCGCCGCTCCACTTTCACGCGAGGCTTACGATGCGCGCAGTTCTTTGCTTGCGCGCGCCTGCACGTAGGGGGCGAAGAGGTGCAGCGCGTCCTGTGGGACCCAGGCGTTGACGATGACGGCCGAGTCGTTCGACACCTGTTCGTAGACCTCGGCCACTTCGTGCAGTTTCGCCATGAGGCGAGACTCGGTGTGCGGGATCTCGAGCTGCAGATGTTCGCCTTTCGCCCGCTCGCGCATCCGGATCATCTCGACCAGGCGCTCGATGTTTTTGCCGGTGAGACCGGACACCGCAACCGTGTCGCGGCGGCGCGTTTCAAAGTGCTCGTCGAGCCGGTCCATCTTGTTGTAGACCTCGATCACGTTCGCGCTGTCGACGCCGAGCTCTTTGAGGACCTCGGTGCCGATCTCGCGCTGCTCGTCGTATTGCGGATGGCTCGCGTCGATCACGTGCAGCACGAGATCGGCGGCCACCGCTTCTTCCATCGTGGAGCGGAACGATGCGACGAGATGGTGAGGCAGCTTGCGGATGAAGCCGACCGTGTCGACGACCACCGTTTCGCGCGGCATTTCGTGCGCGATCTTCTGCGTCTTCGCGTCGAGCGTGGCGAAGAGCTGGTCGACCGCAAACGCGTCGCCTTTGGTGAGCCGGTTGAACATCGTCGACTTGCCGGCGTTCGTGTAGCCGACGAGAGCGACGGTGAACGCGCCGCCTCGCGCTTTGCGCTGCGTGTCGCGCTGCTTTTCGATCTTCTCGAGCTCTTCTTTCAGTCGCGCGATGCGCGTGCGGACGATACGGCGATCGAGCTCGAGCTGCGTTTCACCGACACCACGCCGCGCGCCGCCGGTCCCGCCGCCACCGCCACCGCCGCTGCCGCCGCTGCCGGCCTGCCGCTCGAGATGGGACCAGGCCCGCTTGAGGCGCGGGAGCTGGTATTCGAGCTGCGCGAGCTCGACCTGCGTGCGCGATTCGCGCGTCTTTGCACGCGACGCAAAAATGTCGAGGATCAAACCGCTGCGATCGATGACCTTGATCTGCGGCCCCATGAACTTTTCGAGGTTGCGCGCCTGCGCCGGCGAGAGGTCGTCGTCGAACACGACCAGCTGCGCGGAGTGCTCCGCGACGAGCGCTTTGATCTCTTCCGCTTTTCCTTTGCCGACGTACGTCGCGGCATCGGGCGCGTTGCGCTTGCTGAGGATCGTCGCGCTGACATGCGCACCGGCACTTTCGATGAGCTTGGTGAGCTCTTCGAGGTGTTCTTCGGCAACGCTCTTCGTGACTTGCGGGAGGATGAGCCCTACGGCGATGACGTTTTCCATTGAGTCTCGAATGCCAACAACTATACAGCCGGGAGGATTGCACTCGCCTCGGGCGACTCCACGGAAAGATGACGCCTGAAGAGTGGTACAGCCTGCTGCTCCCGTTGCTGCTGCGGTACGCGGAGCGGAAGTTCGGCGTCCCGGCCGAAGACGCCGAGGACATCGCGCACGACGTGTTTCTGAGCTTTCTCGCCAAACGCAAACCGGTGCGCGATCCGCGCGCATATCTCATCGGCGCGATGAGCTACGGCTGCCGTTCGTACTGGCGCAAACAGGCGCGGCAGGCGGGCGACGCGCGTCCCGAAGAGCGCGTCGAGCCGGCGTATGTCGAGATCATCACCACCCACCAGCTGCTGCGCGCCCTGCCGGCGCGCGAGCGGCGCGTGCTGCTCCTGCGCGCGGCCGGCTACACGGTGAAGGAAATCGCGGTGCGGATCGCATTTTCGGTCGGCGGCACGGAGAAAGTGCTGCGGCGCGCGATGGCGCGCGCGGCGGAGCTTGCGGAAGCGGACGAAGAAACAGAGCGCTGGCGGGTTGGGGAACGTCCGCGCCGCGCAGACACAAATCCGTCTGTTCCGCGGCCGCGCGCGGCGTGCCGGCGATGCGCGCGTCGTATCATTCGCCCCCATGTATGTCGTCTACGAGGTGCTGCTGTACCTCGTACTCCTCCTCGCGCTGCCGTTTTTCCTTCTGTTGGGCGTGCTGCGCGGCAAGTACCTGGTCAACTTTCCGGCGCGCCTCGGCATTTACAAACACCGCGCGGATTCGCATGACCTCTGGATCCACGCCGTCTCGGTCGGCGAGACGCTGGCCGCGCAGGCGGTGGTCGTCGAGATCCTGAAACAGCGGCCGGAGACGTCGATCGTCTTCACCACCACGACCGTGACCGGGCAGGCGCAGGCACGGAGGCTCTACCCCGAGGCTACCGTCACGTACTTTCCGTTCGACTTTGCGTTTTCAGTGCGGCGGTTTCTCGCGCATCACCAGCCGCGCGCATTCGCGACGATGGAGACCGAGATCTGGCCGAACGTCACCCGCATCGCGCGCGAGCGGGGGCTGCGGCTCATTCTTGCGAACGGACGCATTTCCGACCGTTCGCTGCCGCGGTATCGCGCGCTGCGGATGATCATCGGCAGCGTGCTCCGCAAGTACGACCGGATCCTCGCCCGCGAGCAGACCGACCGCGAGCGCTTCATCGCCATCGGCGCGCCGCCGGAGATCGTCGAGATCAGCGGCAACGTGAAGTTCGACTACGACCCCGACGCCGCTCCGCTGGAGATCGGCCCGCGCATCGAATCGCTGATCGCCGGCCGCGGCGTCCTCGTCCTCGGCTCGACGATGGAAGGGGAAGACGAGGCGCTGCTGCCGGAGCTGGAACGCTTTCTGGCCGAGCATCACGCATTCGTCGTCATCGCGCCACGCAAGGCGGAGCGGTTCGAAATGGTGGCGGGGCTCCTCGCGACGTCGCCTTTGAAGTTCGCACGGCGCAGCGAGCTCGACGCACACAGCGGCGGCGCCGACGTCCTGCTGCTCGATACATTCGGCGAGCTGGCGAAAATCTATCGATACGCAACCGTCGCCTTCGTCGGCGGCACGCTCGTGCCGACCGGCGGCCACAATCCGATCGAGCCGGCGGCGGCAGGCGTGCCGGTCTGCTTCGGGCCGTCGATGTCGAACTTTCGCGAGATCGCGCAGGTCTTCCTCAAGAACGAAGCGGCGGTGCAGGTGCGCGATGCAGGAGAGGCGATCGATTTCGCCGGTGCGATGTTCGACAACGCGGCGATGCAGCGCGCGTGGGGCGAACGGGCGCGCCAGACCGTCCTGCAGAACCGCGGCGCCTCACAACGGACGGCACAACGGATCGTCGAGTTGCTCGCGTGAACGCGCTCCTCGCGCCGTACCGGGCGGTGAACCGCATCCGCCGCGCACTCTACCGGCGGGGAATCCTGAAGCCGAAACGGCTGGATCGTCCGGTCATCTCCATCGGGAACATCGCGGCGGGAGGAACGGGAAAGACGCCGGCCGTCATCGCGGTCTGCCGCTTTCTGGCGAGCCACGGATTGCGCGTCGCGGTGCTGTCGCGCGGCTACGGCCGGGCTGATGAATCGTACTCGGGAATCGTGGCCGATTTCGATGCGCGTAAATATGGCGACGAACCGGTACTCATTAAGCGGCGCGCGAATGTCGATGTTTTAGTCGGCTCAAATCGCTACGAGAATGCGGCCTCGTATTCGGCTGACGTATTCGTGCTCGACGACGGCTTTCAGCACCTGCAGCTGCACCGCGACCTCGACGTGGTGATCGACGCGCCGGCGCGGTTTTATCGCGAAGGGCGGTCGGCGCTCGGCGACGCCGGCGTCATCGTGCCGCGCCGCCTCCGTTTGCACGTGCCGGAACACTTACGCGGACAACGCGTGTTTGCGTTTGCCGGACTGGCCGACAACGCCCAGTTCTTCGCGTCGCTGCGCGAGGCGGGACTGGATGTGGCCGGGACGCGGAGTTTCCCCGATCATCATCGCTACACGCCGGCGGAGCTCGCGTCGCTCCGGCGAGATGCGCGCGGCGCGGTCCTCGTCACAACAGAAAAAGATGCGGTGAAGCTGGACGATCCGTCGATCGTCGCGATTGGTGCCGAATTCGTCATGCCTGATGAAGTCCTCGAGAAAGCGTTGAGCGTCGCGCGCGGCCAGCTCCCTCGAGAAGGGGCGGCAGACGATGCAGCGCCCGTCGAACGGAAGAAGCGCCGCAAGAACCGGCTCGTGCAGCGCATCGAGTACACCGCGTACCGCACCATCGCGCGAGCGATCGGCCGGATGCCGGAGCCGCGCGTTCAATCGTGGGGCAACCGTCTCGGCATGCTCGCTTCGAAGGTGCTGCGCGGCCGCGACCGGATCGCGATGCGGAATCTGCGCGAGACGTTTCCCGACCGCGACGCGCGCTCGCTCCGACCGACGCTGGACGAATGCTGGCGGCATTTCGGGCGCGAAGTGCTGCTCTACGTGCAGATGCAGAACCTCACGCTCGAACAGGTCGCGGCGCGTTGCACGCTCGTCGGCGCGCACCATCTGCATGACTCGATCGCGCGCGGGAACGGCACGGTCCTGATTTCCGCGCATTGGGGCGGATGGGAAGTGGCGGGGCTGGCGCTGATGTCGACCGTGCAGAACGTGCGGACGGTGGCGCGGCCACTCGACAACGAGCTGCTCGAGGCCGACCTGCAGAAGCTGCGCGCAAAGACTGGCGCGGCGGTGGTCGACCGGCGCAAAGCGGCGCGGGTGTTGATGCGCGGCCTGGCGGAGAACGCGGTCGTGGTGCTGCTGCCCGACCAGGCCGTCCTTCCGCGGGAAGGGATTCTGGTACCGTTCCTCGGCCGTCCGGCGTGGACCACTCCGGCGCCTGCGAAAATGGCCATACGCGCCGGTGCAACGATTGTGTTCGGATTTTGCATGCCCGACGGCCTCAGGCATCGGCTCGAGTTCGAGGAACCGATTCGTGCCGCGGAGTTTACCGATCCAGTGCTGCTGACCGAGCGCATCAACGACGTGATCTCGCGACGCATTCGCGAACGTCCGGATCTGTGGCTCTGGATGCACGACCGGTGGAAGTGGACGGGAGAAAGCGAAGTCGACCATGCAGTGTGAAACGGTAGTCATCGGACTCAACTGGGTCGGCGATAACGTCCTGGCACTCCCGACGTTCAGGGCCCTGCAGCAACGCTTCCGGGCGGAAGGGGGCATCGCCGTCGCGGCGCCCGCGAATGTGGCGACGTTGCTCGAGGCCACGGGCGTCTTCAAGCAGGTGATCGCATGGCAGCCGTCGATGTGGCAGCGCGTCGCCGCGTTGCGCGCCGGCGGGTTCCGCCGCGCCGTGATCCTGCCGAACTCGTTCAAAGCCGCGGCCGTGACGTTCGCGGCCGGGATCGAAGAACGGTGGGGCTATCCGACCGACATGCGGCGCATCGCGCTGACGCATCCGGTCTCCCGCCGCGGCAAGCGGGGTCACCAGCTCGACGACTACACCGAACTGCTGGACGCGCTCAACGCGCCGCGCGTCGTCGACGACATTCCGACCATCAAACTTCCGCCGTCGATCCGCGAGCGCGGCCGCCGCCGTCTGCTCAACGTCGGCCTGCATCTCGATCGGCCGGTGTTCGGCATCCATCCAGGCGGCCTCTACGGACGCGCGAAGCACTGGGGCGACGATTCGTACATCGACGTGATCAAGCGGCTGCGCGTCGAGGGGTTCGACGTCGTCCTCCTCACCAGCCCGCGCGAGCGCGAGCAGGCCGAGCGCATTGCCACGACCTGCAACGGCGTGCCGATGATCGGCCATGACGGCGATGTACTGGAGCTCGCCGCTGCGATCTCGCAATGCGCGGCCGTGATCACGAACGACAGCGGGCCGCTGCACGTGGCGGCGGCGCTGGCCGTGCCGTCGGTCTCGATCTTCGGCCCGACCGATCCGGAGCGCACCGTCATCCCGGGGGCGACACACGTCGTCCGCCAGAAGCTCGACTGCCAGCCTTGCTACAAGCGCGAATGCCCCCTCGGGCACCACCGCTGTATGGCCGATGTCTCGGTCGACGAAGTCTTCACCGCCGCGCTCGGCCTCTTCGCTGCCGCCGAGCCGCTCGAAGTTCCGTCAGTCGCAAGCACATCGACGCGCAGTCGCGACCTATAATCCGACCCCATGCCGCGCGCGGCCGTCAAAGAGGAAAAGCTCTACAAAATCGGCGAAGTCTGCAAGCTCGCCGACCTGCAGCCGTATGTCCTCAGATATTGGGAGACGGAGTTCCCGCAGCTCTCGCCGAACAAAAGCGGCGGCGGCCAGCGCCTCTACACCCGCCCCGAGCTCGACACGATCCTCCGCATCAAGGATCTCCTCTACAAAGAAGGCTTCACGATCGCCGGCGCCAAAAAGCGCCTCGAGCAGGAAACAAACGAAGCCGCCATCGCCGCAGCCACCCCCCCCGTCGCCCCGCCCCCCTCGAGCGACGCCCTCGCCAACGTGAAGCGGGAGCTTCGCGAGATTCTGGCGCTGCTGTCGTCGTAAGGCGTCACCTCGACGATGCGTGGCGAAACGCGCGGTGGGCCTGGAGTGCGGCGACGA
>DASVUA010000106.1:0-2431 GCA_036387295.1 Thermoanaerobaculia bacterium
GCCCATCTGCGTCGTCGACTGTTCGATGAAACTGCCGATGCTGGAGGCGAACAGTTTTTCCTGCCGGTAGCAGGAGATCTCGCCGCTCACCTGATGGATGCGGGCGTCGCCGCGCATCGGTTCGGTGGCCTGCATGAGGTGCTCGATCTTGCGGTCGATCGGTACCGACCATGGGTCGATGCGGTACTCGGAGTGAACGGAGGCGACGTGAGGCTCGACCTCGCTCAGCGTGATCTCCTGCGTCGAGGCGATGTTGCTCGCGGCGGCGACTTCGAGCGCGCGCCGCGCCGCTTTGCGGATCGACGCTTCGCTGATGTCGCTCGTCGCCGCGAAGCCCCAGCCGTTGCCGACCAGCACCCGCACGCCGGCGGCGCGATCGACCGTCGAGGAAAGATGATCGACTTCGCCGTTGCGCACTTTGACGTGCTGCTGCTGCGTTTCGGTGAAACGGACGTCGGCGTAACGCAGGGACGGATTCGCCAGCGACGCCAGAACTGCCTCGAGCTGTGCGCGCTCCGGTTTCATGGGGGGGCGATTATAGAGGAGCGCGTTCGCGGAGCCCGGGCTCGGCGCCCGCGGGTGTGCTGACCGGGTGACGGCCCCGTTTTTGAAACCGCCAGCGCTCGTGTTGAAGCACGCCGCTTTCCTTCTCACGATTCTCCTGGCCGGTGCGGCCTGTGCCGCCGACTGGGAGCAGGTCTCGCCGGGCGTCGACTATCAGCACATCACACGCGGCACGATCGACGTCCACATCACGCGCATCGACCTCCGGAATCCGGCGATCCGGGTGATCGCCACGGACGAGTCGCAGAGCGGGCTCACCGTCACCGAGTACGCGAAGAAGACCGACGCGATCGTCGCCATCAACGCCGACTACTTCGATACGGCTGCCCGTCCGCTCGGTGTCGCCGCCGGGCCATGCGGAGCGTGGTGGAAAGGCGATCCGAAGCTCGAACGGCGGCAGGGGCTCGTCGCCGTCGGGAAAGGGCGCGCCGAAATTCAGAACCGGGAGATGGTGGTGCGGCGATGGATGAATGGCGCCGTCTCCGGCTGGCCCGCGCTGATCGCCGGCTGCGAACCGATCGCTGACCTTCCCGGCAGCGATCACTTCACGCGCGCACCGCATCCGCGGACCGCGGCCGGGTTGTCGCGCGACGGAAAGACGATGTACTTCGTCGTCGCGGACGGACGGCGCGAAGGGGTGCCGGGCATGACCCTGCCGGAGCTCGCGGCCTTCATGGACAGCGAGCTCGATGCATGCGCGGCGATGAATCTCGACGGCGGCGGCTCGAGCGCGATGTGGGTGCGGGACCGGATCGTGAATCGTCCGAGCGACGGCGTCGAGCGCAAGGTTGGCAATCATCTGGCCGTCGTCGCCGCCGGCGATTACGACGGCTGCATCCAACACGAGAGACTGGCGAAGGACTAACGAATGAAAGTGCTGGTAACCGGAGGGGCGGGGTTCATCGCCTCGCATGTCGTCGACGCGTACGTCGAGCGAGGTCATGACGTCACGGTGGTCGACGATCTGAGCAGCGGACGCCGCGAGAACGTCAATCCGAAAGCGGAGCTGGTGGTCGCCGATCTGCGCGATCCGAAAACCGTCGACGAGCTGCGCAAGCGGAAGTTCGAGCTGGTGAATCATCACGCCGCGCAGATCGACGTGCGTGTCTCCGTCGCCGATCCGGCGGCCGACGCGGAGCTGAACATCGTCGCGACGCTGCGCCTGTTTCAGGCGCTGGTGGATGAAGGGGTGCAGAAAATCATCTTCGCCTCGAGCGGCGGCGCCGCGTACGGCGAGCCGCAGTACGCGCCGCAGGATGAGAATCATCCGGTCGCGCCGGTGTCGCCGTACGGCTGCGCGAAAGCGGCGATCGATCAGTACCTCTTCTACTACCGCACCGTGCACAAGGTGCGCGCGGTATCGCTCCGCTACGGCAACGTCTACGGCCCGCGCCAGCGCAAGGACGGCGAAGCAGGCGTGGTGGCGATCTTCGCCGGCATCCTGCTCGACGGTCAGACCGCGCGCATCAACGGCGACGGCGGGCAGACCCGCGACTACGTGTTCGTCGAAGACGTGATGCGCGCGAACGTGGCGGCGTCGGAGCTCGACGTCGACGGGATCTTCAACGTCGGGACGGGCGTCGAGACGTCGGTAAACGAGCTCTATGCCGAGCTTTCCCGAGCCCTCGGCATCGACCGTCCCGCCGAACACGCCCCCGCCAAACCCGGCGAGCAACGACGCAGCGTCCTCGACGGCCGCAAACTCCGCAAAAAAGGCAACCTCCCGACGCCCGTGACCCTCCGCGAAGGCCTGCAGCGAACCGTGGAGTGGATTCGCAGCGTGTGATCGTGTGGTGGTGGAGCGCGACGCTGCCTGCGTCTGGAGTGCGGCGACATCGCCGCGCGCGTGGTCGTATCTAGTGGAGCG
>DASVUA010000107.1:0-5551 GCA_036387295.1 Thermoanaerobaculia bacterium
CCCGATCTTCGCCGGCGGCTCTTTCGGGGTTTCGCCGCGTTGGCGGCTGGCTTCGATCAGCGACTCCCCTTCCTCGGGGACAGGCAGCTCTTTCTCGAGTTGGGCGCGGGCGCTGGCGAGGTAGACCTTGGCCCCCTTCTCGGCGTACAGCGCTTCGATGTCCGCGGCCTCGGCGTCGATGACGACGTAGTCATGGAGTCGCGTCGAGTAGATCGCGTACTTGCCGTTCGACTGCTTTTCGATTCGCCACGCCATCAGCGCGAATAGCGTACTCCGATGCGCCAGGCGCGCGGCTGGCCGAGCGTCACGACTGGCGTCGCACCCGCTTCGATCTCCTCGTCGAAAACGTTTTCCAGCGCGAACGTCGCTTCGAGCGATCGTGTCATGCGATGCGATGCGAAGACGTCGGCCACAAAGTACGCATCGAGCGGCAGCTCGTTGCGATCGTCGTCGAACTGCATCGCGGACCAGCGCAGTTGCGCGCCGATGCGCTTCCACGTCACTTGCGCGGTGGCCTGATTGCGTGCGACCTGCGGCACGCGTTTGCCGCGCAGGTCGCCTTCGCGCACGCTCGCGTCGACGAAGAGCCAGCTCACGGAGGCGCGCCACTGCTCGCCGAAACGCCACTCGCCGTCGAGCTCCGCGCCCATCGACCGCGTGCGGCCGAGGTTCTGGCGCTGACGGGTGATGAGCGTGGGAGTCTGGGAGAGCGTGACGTTCGCGATCGTGTCGGACACGTTCATCAGAAAAATGGTCAGGCGCGCATTGCGGGCGCGCGCGCCGAGCTCGAATCCGGTGAGGTTCTCCGCTTCGAGACTCGCGTTGGGAAGCGTGTTCACGTTGCCGACGCGAAAGCCGCGATAGAGCTCGTTGAGCGTCGGCGCGCGGAAGGCCGTGTACGCGGAGGCGGAGAGCGAAAGCGCTTCGCTCGCGCGCCACAACAGCGACACGCGCGGATTCGCCTGCGACTGTGTGGTCCGTACGTCCGCCCCGTCATTGCGCCACCAGTCGGCGCGAACGCCGGCGGTGAGGCTCAGCGCCGGCGTGATGGCGAAGAGGTCTTCGGCAAACGCGGCGCCGGTCGTTTGCCGTCCGCCGGCTTCGACGGCGAAGGTGCCGTTCGGCGTGAAGCGAAGCTCGTCGCTGGTGCCGCTCGCGGTGCGGAGCTCCGTCCCGGCGATGACGACGTGACGGCGTCCGAGCGCGCGCGTGTACTGCGCGCTCGCGCCGGCGCCGGACGAGGGAACGCGTTGCTCGACCGTCAGCGATTCGCTGTTGCGATTCGCGGCGATGGCGGAGAAGGTCTGAACGTAATCCTGCTCGCTGCCGTGTGCGCGCACCGCGAGCGCGCCGCCGAACCAGTCCGCGCCGAGGGCGAGGTGCAGGCTCGACGTGTCATTGCGTTGCAGCGGCGTGCCGTTGTGGCGCGACTCCGCATAGTACGAACCGCGCGCGAATGCGGTGCTGTGACGCAGCGTCGCATCGAGCGCCGCGTGCTCCGAATCCGCCTCGACGTCGACCGCACCGCGTTGTGCGTCGCGCACGAGGACGTACCCGCTCGTGCGAAACAGCTCCGCCGCGACGCTCGCACGCGCGTTCCCCCAGTAGAGCGAAGCGGTGGTGTCGGAGCCGGCCGAGGCGTCGAAGGTCAGCGCTTCATCGCGACGGCGGATGAACTGAATCACGCCACCCATGGCCGAGCTGCCGTAGAGATCCGACGCGCCGCCGCGCAGCACTTCTGCGCGCGCCACCGATCCGCGCGGCACGCGGCCCCAGTACACCCAGCCGCCGAACGGATCGTTGAGCGGCACGCCGTCGTCGAGCACGAGCGCACGCGACGCGCCGCTCGCACCGACCCCGCGCAACGTGACGCCCTGCGCCGTCGGATTCGCCACGCGGCTGCCGCTGCGGCGGAACAGCGTGAAGCCGGCGACCTGCCGCAGCGCATCGTCGAGCGTCGGCGCCGCGGTCGTCTCGAGCGCCTCGCGCGACAACACGACGACGCTGGCCGGTGTGTCGGCGACGCGCGTTTCGGTGCGCGTCGCCGTGACCGTGATCGATTCCGTGACCTGGGCGAGGATGAAGGCAGCGAGAAGAGCGCTCACGGGAGAGCGAAAACCATCAGCGCCGTGCCGCGCGGCGCGCCGAGCATCTCCGGCGCGAACCCTTCCACCCAGCCGCCCCAGCCTGTGGGCACCGCGATGTATTGCTTCCCGTTGACGCTGTACGTGACTGGATTGCTGTGAATCCCGTTGCCGGTCTGGAACTGCCAGAGCAGCTCGCCGGTGCGCGCATGCCATGCGTTGAAATGGCCGTTCGGCTCACCGGTGAAGACGACGTCGCCCGCGGTCGCGAGCATCGAGGCGACCATCGGGCTCTGCCCGCGCCACGACCACACCTGCCGTCCGGTCATCGGATCGATCGCCTTCACGTAGCCGGTCTGCGGATGCGGCCGGACGTCGGCGTCGCCGGCGAGATAGAACATCCCTTCGCGGAACGGCTGCGGCACGAGCCGGAACGTCGCGCAGGCGTCGACCACCGGCACGTACATGAGGCCCGTGCGCGGGCTGTACGCGGCGTGCGGCCACTCTTTCGCTCCCGCCGGTCCCGGGCAGATCACCGTTCCTTCGCGCGTCGGACGGAGGCGCGGCGTGACGCTTCCGGCGGCATCGACGTCGCCCCAGGTGACGTTCTCGCCGAAGCGGGTCGCGTGCACGAGCGAGCCGCTGGTCCGGTCGAGGACGTACAGATAGCCGTTGCGGTCAAAGTGCGCGAGCAGCTTGCGTCCATCTTTCTCGAAGAGGATGTTCTCGTTGACGCCGTCGTAGTCCCAGACGTCATCGGGCGTGAACTGGTAATGCCAGCGGATCGTGCCGTCGTCCGGATCGAGCGCGAGGACGGAGTTCGTGTAGAGATTCGTCCCGCGGCGCGGCTCGTTGTCGAACAGCGGGCCGGGATTGCCGGTGCCCCAGTAGACGAGATCGAGCTCTGGATCATACGTGCCGGTGATCCAGGTCGTCCCGCCGCCGCGCTCCCACGAATCGCCGAGCCACGTTTCGTTGCCCGGCTCGCCGGGAGCGGGGATGGTGTAGCGGCGCCAGACGCGTTTGCCGGTGGCCATGTCGAACGCATCGAGATGACCGCGCACGCCGTACTCGCCGCCGGAAGCGCCGGCGATGACGAGATTCTTCACGACGAGAGGCGCCATCGTCGCGCTCTCGCCCGCGCGCACGTCGGCGTACGCCGTCTGCCACACCTGCTTGCCGGTGGTCGCGTCAAGCGCGACGAGATGGCCGTTCTGCGTGGCGAAGTAAACGCGTCCGTTCGCGACGGCTACGCCGCGATTGACGTTGCCGCAGCACATCGGAGTGTCGAGCGGAATCTGATGCTGGTACTGCCACAGCATCTCGCCGGTGACGGCGTCGAGACACCAGACATAGCCGTCCCAGCCGGAGACGTACATCACCCCGTCCACCACGATCGGCGCGGCTTCGAACGAGTAGGTCGCGGGATTCGCGACGACGCCGATCGGCGCGAACTGGAACTGCCACGCGGGGCGCAGCCGGGCCACGTTACCGGTGTCGATCTGGTCGAGCGCGCTGAAACGCTGGCCGTCGTACGCACCGTAGTACGTCATCCAGTTGTTCGGCTCGGTGCGCGCACGCAGGATGCGCTCCGGCGTGACGTTCATGGCCGGAGCGGTGCCGCGCAGCCGCGCGTTGAGCTCGATCATCGACTGGCTGCGCTCGGTGACCGGCAGGTCGGGATACGTCCGGCAGGCGGTCAGCGCGGCGAGCGTGCAGAGAAGCAGGACCGTGCGCTTCATTTACTCCGTCCTCCGCACCGTCACCGGCTCCACGCGCTGCGGCCGTTTCTGCTTCGGCCGGTCGAGCTTCGCGGTATCGGGGACTTCGCCGCCGACGATGATCAGTCCGAGCATGCCGCGCCCGGTGTGATTGGCGACCGGGCAGCCGAAAAAGTAGTAGCCGGGGCCGTCGAGTTTCATCCGCGCGGTGCCGCGTTTGTGTGCGGGAAGCATGAGCACTTCGCGGCTGCCGTTACTCGGCAGGAGGGCGGCGTGGTACGCGAACGGGTCATGGTTCGAGAAGTCGAGCTCGAGCTCGCCGGCGTCCTGCATCACGATGATGGCCGGCTCCCAGATGTACTGGCCGGACGGTACGCGGATGCTGGCGCGATAGACGCCGTCGCCCCCCTGCTTCGCGCGCCCCAGGCCGCCGTGCGCGAAGAGGCGCGCGACGATGCGCTCGTTCGGCGCGTCGACGTGCGGCAGCTCGTTGACCATTCTGACGACGCGCGGATTCAGCTGGCGCAGCACGGACGGCCGCAGCAGCCTCACATACTCACACGATGAGAGAAACAGCATTGCGGCGGACGCAACGGCCACGAGCAGCAGTTTTCGCATGGCTCAAGGCGCCGTGCAGATCAAATGCCCGAAGCTAGAATGCAGCGGTGAGCGATTTCGCCCCTGCCTGGTTTCTCCCCGGACCTCATTTTCAGACTGTTTGGGGACGTCTGGCGCGGCCGCGGCGGCTGGTGCAGTTTCGACGCGAGTCGCTCACGACGCCGGATGGCGACGAGCTTCTGCTCGATCATCTCGAGCCTCCCGCGAACGCGTCGCCGGAGCGGGTGCATTTCATCCTCATGCACGGGTTGGAAGGGAGCTCGTACTCGGTCTACATGCAGGGCATCCTGGCGGTGGTCGCGCGGCACGGGCATTCGGCGACGGCGATCAATTTCCGCTCCTGCGCGCGCGAGCCGCACAACGTGCTGCGGATGATCCCGAATCGCCGTCCGCGCTTCTATCACTCCGGCGAGACCGGCGATTTCGATTTCGTGGCGCGCACGCTCGCGACGCGCATGCCCGACGTGCGACTGCTCGCCTTCGGCGCATCCCTGGGCGGGAACGTGTTGCTCAAGTGGCTCGGCGAGCATCCCGGCGATCCGCTCATCACCGCCGCCGCGGCGATCTCGGTTCCGTACGATCTCGCCGCCGGCGCAAAGCTGCTCGAAGAGAGCGCGGCCGGCCGCTTCTATTCGAACGGTTTTCTGCGCACGCTGAAAAAGAAGGTGATGCGTCCCGACGTCGCCGCGCGCGTCGACATGAGCGCGGTCCAGCGAGCCCGCACCTTCCGCGAGTTCGATCACACCGCCACCGCGCCGCTGCACGGCTTCGCCGGCGCCGACGATTACTACACCCGCTCGAGCTCGATCCATTACGTCGATCGCATCACCACGCCGGCCCTCGCCCTCAACGCCGAAGACGACCCCTTCCTCCCGCCGTCGGTCCTCCCGCGCGTCAAAGAACGAGCCTCCGCCGCCGTCGACTTTCGCACCACCCGCACCGGCGGCCACTGCGGCTTCGTCGGCGGAGGCTTTCCCTGGAAGTGTGAGTACTGGGCAGAGGAGTTCGTGGTGTCGTGGCTGCTCGGGAGGTAGGTGGTGGGAGTTGTCGGTGGGGAGTTGGTCGTTGCGAGTTGCCCGTTGCCCGTTGACCGTTGCCCGGGCTTTTCCGCCTGAAGCGCCGTGTACG
>DASVUA010000108.1:0-3329 GCA_036387295.1 Thermoanaerobaculia bacterium
CGTTCGTGCTCCGCACCGTCGAGCCTGCGCCGGGCGAAGTGGCCGGGAAACGCATCGCATCCTTGCGGCGCCTCGGCAAACGGATCGTCTTCGGGCTCGAAGAAGAGCTGTTCATCGTCGTCCACCTCATGGTCGCCGGAAGGTTCAAGTGGCTGGCCCCGCTGGCGAAAGTGCCGGGAAAGATCGGACTCGCGGCCTTCGATTTCGAGCACGGCACGCTCGTCCTCACCGAAGCGGGCTCGAAACGCCGCGCGTCGATTCACATCCTCCGCGGCGAAGAAGCGCTGCGCGCACACGATCCGGGCGGCATCGAGCCGCTCGAAATGACGCTCGACGAGTTCCGCGCCGCCCTCACGCGAGAGCGCCACACGCTGAAGCGGACGCTGACCGATCCGCACGTCTTCAGCGGCATTGGCAACGCCTACTCCGATGAGATCCTGCACCGCGCCCGCCTCTCCCCCGTCCAGATGACGACCAACCTCGCGCCCCACGAAATCGCACGGCTCTACGCCGCGATCCGCGAAGTGCTCGTCGAATGGATCGATCGCCTGCGCGCGGAAACCGGCAGCGGCTTCCCGGAAAAAGTGACCGCCTTTCGGAAGGAAATGGCCGTCCACGGCCGCTTCAACGAACCCTGCCCCGACTGCCAGACGCCCGTCCAGCGCATCGTCTACGCCGAAAACGAAACGAACTACTGCGCCCGCTGCCAGACGGGAGGAAAACTCCTCGCCGACCGCGCGCTCTCGAGATTGTTGAAAGGGGATTGGCCGAAGTCGATCGATGAATTGTAGGAATGCGCGGCGCTTTGCGCTCGCGGTCGTCGGTTGTCAGTTGTCGGTTGTCAGCGCCTTTGGGTCGATCCGACACGTTGCGAGGACCTGCACCCCGTGCCTCACGCGGTATTTCCGGCACGGGCGAAACGCCACAGACAACCGACCACCGAGAACCGACAACCGCGAGCGCAAGCGAGGGCTCTAACGTTTCCCCTCCCCCCACGTCTATCTCCCCGGAACGATGCTTCAGACAGCCATGACACCGATGCTGCAGATCGCTGCGAAACCTGCGGAGAACGCCGAGGACCATCGCCTGGCGGAGGCGTGTGCCGCCGGCGACACGCGTGTCTTCGAAGAGATTTACCGCCGCTTCGGCGATCGGATGAAAAGCATCGCCTGGAACCATCTCGGCAACTCGAGTGACGCCGAGGATGCGGTTCAGGAGACCTTCCTCAAGGTGCATCGCGCCGCCACGAGCTTCACCGGTGAAGCATCGTTCGCGACGTGGGTGTACCGGATTCTCGTCAACACCTGCTACGACGTCCTCCGCAAACGCAAACGGCGCATCGAAGAATCGCCGCTCGACGACTCGCTCGAACGGAGCGCGTCGAGCGTCGACGACTTCAAACGCATCGCCCTGCGCCGGCTGCTCGACGAGTTGCCGGAACAGCGACGCAGCGTCTTCACCCTCTTCGAGATCGAAGGCCTCAGCCACGCCGAAATCGGTCAGGTCCTCGGCATCAGCGAGGGCAACTCGAAGTGGATCCTCTTCGCCACGAAAAAAGAGCTCCAGGAAAAATGGAAGCGATCCCAATGAACATCCAGTGCAATCAGCTCGACGACCTCCTCTTCGACGCCTCGCCGCTGGCCATGGAGACGGCCGCGCGTCACGCGGAGACGTGCGCCGCCTGCGCGGAACAGCTCGCGTCGTGGCACGACCTCAGCGCCACCGCACGGTCGATGCAGACAGCGTGGAACAACGACCTGCTCTGGCCGCGCATCGAACGTGCGCTGCGCGAAGAGCGCCGTCGCGGTCCCGCGAAATGGCTCCGCGCCACCGCGGCCGCAGCGATCCTCACATTCACCCTCGGCGGCACGATGTTCTACGCCCTTCGCGTACAAACGCACGAAGCCGCGTTCGATCGCGACATCCTCCGCCTCGCCGCGCTCGACGACGTCGAACGCGCCGAACAGATGCACCTCGCCGCCATCGCGAAACTCGAACGCCTCGCCGAATCGAAACTCGACCAGACGGCCTCACCGCTCATGGTCTCGTACAAAGAAAAACTGATGCTGCTCGACGACGCCATCGCCGAGTGCGAGACCAACATCGACCAGAACCGACAGAACGCACACCTCCGCAATCAACTGCTGGCCATGTACACCGAAAAACAGCAGACCCTGCGCGACGTGCTGCGGGAGGACTCCAATGTCTCGACTCCGTAATCTCCTTTTTCTCCTGCTCCTGATCATTGCGGCATTGCCGCTGGCCGCGGACGACGACGAGTCGCGCTTCGAAGCGAAGTATGGGAAGAACTTCAACTTCGCCGGTGGCCGCGTGACGATCGACCACAGCTTCGGCGACCTCGTGATCCGCACGCATCAGGGAAACGACGTCCAGGTGCGCGCCACCATCCGTTCGTCTGACGAAGACCTCGGCAAGGCCATCCGCATCGTCGGCGCCTCCGGCCCGAACGGCGTCACCGTCACGACGAACTATCCCGAAGTCCGCAATCACAGCGGCCGGCTGTCGTACTCCGTCGACATGACCGTCACCATCCCGGCAAACGCCCCGCTCAATGCGAAGAACCGCTTCGGCACCATCGACGCGCGCGGCATTCACGCGTCGAGCGTGCTCGAGAACCGTCAGGGCTCGATCGCTTTTCACGACTCGATCGGCTCGCACACGTTGTCGAATTCCTTCGGCTCGGTCGACGTGGCGGACGCGCGCGGCGACCTGAAAATCAACAATCAGAACGGCTCGATTGCGGTCCGGAACGTCGACGGCGCACTCACCGCCACGAATCGCTTCGGCTCGGTGACCGTGGCCGACGTGCAGCGCGGCGCGACGATCACGAACGCGAACGGCTCGATCGAAGCGATGGACATCGGCGCCGCGTTGAACGCCACGAACGCATTCGGCAACGTCAAAGCCTCGACCATTACAGGCCCGGCAAACATCACCACGAGCAACGCGCGCGTCGAGCTCGCGAACGTCACCGGCCCCGCGGTCGTCCGCAATTCCTTCGGCAACGTCAGCGCGAAAAACATCGGCGGCGCACTCACCGTCAACGGCGCGAATTCGCAGGTCGAAGCAGCCGATATCCGCGGGAACGTCGCGATCGACACCGGTTTCGGCACCGTCTCGCTGCGCAACGTGAACGGCTCGGCCAAAGTGGAGAACGCCAACGGCAACATTGTGGTGAGCGACCTTGCCGGCGCTCTGACGGCCACCACGCGTTTCGGCTCCATCAGCGCCGAACGTGTTCGCGGTGCCGCGACCGTAGTGAACGCAAATGGCAGCGTTTCATTGAAAGAGATCGCATCCACGGTGAA
>DASVUA010000109.1:0-5983 GCA_036387295.1 Thermoanaerobaculia bacterium
CGATCTCGCGCAGATGTTCGACGATCTGCGGATTCGCTTTGAACACGTGCGTGCCGGCCCACATCGGCACGTCCTGCGTGTATTCGCCGCGGTGGTTGACGGGCGTGTAGATCTCCATCCCGTAACGGCGGCCGGTCGCAAAGTCGTCGGCACCATGGCCCGGTGCGGTGTGCACGAGCCCTGTGCCTTGTTCGAGCGTCACGTAATCGCCGAGGACGATCGCGCCGGTGCGGACGATGAAGGGATGCGCGTACTGCAGGTGCTCGAGCGTCGCCCCTTTGTACAGCTTTCCGACTTTGTAATCGGTCCAGCCGAATTTCTGCGCGACGGTCGTGACGAGCTGGCTCGCGAGGATGTAGTTGTCGCCGTTGTAGTCGACGACGACGTATTCGAAGTCAGGATGCACGGCGATCGCGAGGTTCGCCGGCAGCGTCCAGGGAGTGGTCGTCCAGATGATGGCGAAGAGCGCCTTCTCGATCGGCAGATCGAGCTCGGTGACCGCCTCGTCGCTCATCCGGAAGCGAACGTACACGGACGGCGAGGTGTGCTCGCGATACTCGACTTCCGCTTCGGCCAGCGCCGACTGGTCGTACGTGCACCAGTGCACCGGTTTGAGGCCTTTGTAGACGGCGCCGGTCTGGAAAAAGCGGCCGAGCGCGTCGGCGATGTCGGCTTCGTAATCGAAGGACATCGTGGTGTATGGATTGTCCCAGTCACCGAAGACGCCGAGGCGGACAAAGTCCTCGCGCTGGATGTCGACGTACTTGGCGGCGAACTGGCGGCAGGCGCGGCGGATCTCGGCCGACGACATCTCCGCGCGTTTGGAGCCGAGCTCTTTGCCGACCGCATGCTCGATCGGAAGACCGTGGCAATCCCAGCCGGGGATGTACGGCGAGTCGAAGCCGAGCATCGTCCGCGACTTCACGACGATGTCCTTGAGCGTTTTGTTGAGGGCGTGGCCGATGTGAATCCTGCCGTTGGCGTACGGCGGGCCGTCGTGGAGCACGAACTTCGGACGGCCGGCGGACTTTTCGCGGATGCGCTGGTAGAGGTTCATGCCGCGCCAGTGCTCGAGCCGCTTCGGCTCGTTCTGCGGCAGGTTCGCCTTCATCGCAAACGTCGTTTGCGGCAGGTTGAGAGTTTTCTTGTAGTCGCTGCTTTCGGCCATGGGACCGCGAAACTAGCAGTGCACGCGCTGCATTTCAAGGAAAGCCGACCGCGAGGCCCGCGGCTCCGCGGCCGTTTTCCTTACATGCCGCCGGCCGTGAGGCCGCGCGTGACGCTCACGCGGAGCTTCATGCCGAGGCGGAGCGGCGTGTTCTTCGGGAGATCGTTGATCTCGCGCAGCTCGGCCACCGAGAGGTTGTTTTTCTTCGCGATCGAGAAGAGCGTGTCGCCCTTTTTGACCGCGTAGAAGACCTCCTCGTCGTCGCTGTGCGCGAGCAGCGTCGTGAGCTCGCGCGCGCGGACCGGAAGGTAGACCGTGTCGCCCGCGCCGAGGCGATCGGTCGCGTCGAGATTGTTCATCGCGAGGATCGTCTCTTCGTTCGTCCCGAGCTTGCGGGCCAGGCGCTGGATGCTGTCGCCGTCGCGAAGCTGGAAGGTGCAGAACTTGAGGTAGGCGTCTTCTTCGCGCAGCGAATCGGCCCGCGCGGCCAGGGTTTCCGCCGCTTTCGCCGGGACGCGAACCGTCGCGCGACCCGGAGGAACGACGCCGCGGCGCAGCGCGGGGTTCATCTCTTTGAGGACTTCTTCTTTGACGCCGGTGACTTCGGCGACGTAGGCGAGCGAAACAGGCCCGCGCAGCTCGACCTGTTTTTCATCGTGCTCGTGCACATCCCCCAGCTGGAAGCCGTACGTTTGCGGATCGGACGCGATGAGAATCGTTGCGTAGAACGTTGGGACGTAGCCGCGCGTCTCTTTCGGCAGCAGGCCGGCGTCGAGCAGTTCCCAGAAGCTGGTCATTCCGGCTTCGGTGAGCGTGCGGCGCACGCGGCCCGGCCCGCAGTTGTACGCGGCGAGTGCGAGCGACCAGTCACCGAACATGCGATGCAGGTCTTTGAGGTACTTTGCCGCGGCGCGCGTCGAGATCTGCGGGTCTGCCCGCTCGTCGACCCACCAGTCGACGCGCAGGCCGTATTCGCGCGCCGTGGCCGGCATGAACTGCCAGATGCCGTACGCGCCCGCTTTGGAGGTGAGCGTCGGCATGTACGCGCTTTCGATGACGGGGAGATAGGCGAGGCCTTTGGGGAGTTTCTGTTCGGCGAGCGCTTTGTCGATCAGCTTGCGGTAGCGGCCGGAGCGGATCAGCGAAGCCTGGATGCTGTCCTTCATGTCGACGCTGAAAAGGCGGACCGCGGAGTTGATGGTGCGGTGCTCCGGAATCGGAATCGACGCCGCGGCTTCGAGATCGACGACCGGCGCGGAGGCGGGCGCTTTGCCGGGGTCGCGCGAGACGATCTGGCCGTAAGCGGCTTCGAGCTCTTTGCGGAACTCGTCAGCGTCGAACTGCGCGGAAACGCTCGGCGCAGCCACGGCGGCAGCGGCGGCTGGGGGAGGGACCGCTCTCGGCGCCGGTGCGGAGCTCGCACAGGCGACCGCATACAACGCCGCTACCATCAACAGCAATGTGTTGCGCATCGCACTCCCCTCGCTTCCCTGTGGCCCGCGGTGTCAGGCCAGATCGATTTTCAGGTTGACCGAAAGAGATTGGACATCCGAGGTGTCGCCCAGTTCCAGTTGATGGTTCTGAGTTTCGACTACCCCTTGATCGCCATCCTCGAACGACAGTGTAACCCGAACCGTTTTGGTGCGAGGGAGCACGTCGGCAGGAAGCCGGAGGTGGAGTGTGCGGTTGACGTCGCGCTTCGGACGGAGCGACGCGAGGTCGGCGAGTACGTCTCGCCGCGGAGCTCTGGGCGTGGTGTTGGTGGCGCGTTTGCGGAGCGCTTCGAGCTCCGCCATGACGTCGACCGACGTGCGGACCTTGACCGTTTTCACCGCCGGCTCGGCAGCGGCTTTCTCCGGCTCGGCTACGGGAAACCGGATTTCCGGCTCGGGCTCGGCGGCGGGCGGAGCGGGCTCGCTGGATGCGACCCCGAGAAACGCGTCGAGTGTCAGCGGCGGCTGTTCGACCGCCGGTTCGGGGTCCACCATCGGTTCGTTTTCATGCGGTGCCGCGGGCGGTTCTTCCTCGGGCGTTTCCGGCGTTTCCGGCGGCGCCTCCTCAGGATCGACCGGGAGGTCGGTGGGGGCGTCGATTGGATCGTGAAGCGGCGGATCGGCGACCGGCACGATCGGCGCAACGTCGGCGGCGCGTGCCTCGCGTGCCGGTTCGGCGGCGGGCGGTTCCGCGATCGGCGCATTCATGATCATCCGGCGATCGATGTGCGGCGCGGCGATGGTCGCGTCGCCGTCGAACGCCATCGCCGCCGGGGCGGCGAGTTGTGCGACCGGATCGGCGGCGAGAGTCGAGACCGCGCTGGTGAACGACGGAGAGCTTGCCGGGAGCGGCGTGCTGCCGGCCTGCGTGCGCGAGCTGTCCTGCACGCGGAACATGGCCGCCGGCCGCGGCGCCGGCTTCGCCGCTTCTTCGCCCGTCATGCGGCGCCGCAGCGTGCGAAGCGTGAGTTTCGAGATCATCTTCAGCGTCTCGAAAACGCCGATGCCGCTCGCTGCAACCGATTCGACGTACTCCGCGCGGCGCTCGGGGTCGAGCGCGTTGACCATCGTCTCGACATCCGCGATGTTCGGCAGATCGCGCTTGTTGAGCTGCAGCACGAGCGGGATTTCGTCGAGATCCGTTCCGATCTCGGCGAGGTTTTCGCGCAGGTTCCGCAGGCTCTCGACGTTCGCTTCGAGCATCGCTTTCTGCGAGTCCGCGACGAAGACGATCCCGTCGACGCCTTTCAGCACGAGCTTGCGCGTGGTGTTGTAGAAGACCTGCCCCGGCACCGTGTAAAGCTGCAGGCGCGTTTTGAACCCGCCGATCACGCCGACGTCGATCGGGAGGAGATCGAAGAAGAGCGTGCGATCGGTCTCCGTTTCGAGGCTCACCATTTCGCCGCGGCTGCCGGGCGAAGTCTTCGTGTAGATGTGATGGAGGTTGGTGGTCTTCCCGCAAAGCCCCGGACCGTAGTACACGATCTTCGCGGCCATCTGCATCGTTGCGTAATTGAAGAAGACCATTGATTTACGCTCTCGGAGCCGCTGATGCTAGCACCCGCTAAGAACGCCTAGCAAGGAGCGAACCGGCGATCTGATCGGCAAGGCGCTCATAGAGCTCCGCAAGCGCCGGGTCGCCGCGCAACGCTTCGACATGACGCTCCATGACGGCCCGATCGCCGCGCGCGGCGGGGCCGGTGAATCGCTTGTCGTCATCGTGCAGGCGCCAGTTTTCGATCGCCGACTGCGCCAGTGCGACGAGATCCTGGCGCGCATTGCCGACACCCGATTCGCGCATCAGCCGCTCGGCGATGTCGAGCGCCGCGGCGACGTAGTTGGCGCCGAAGACCGCGGCCGCGTGATACAGCGATTTCTGTTCTGGCCCGACCTCGGAGAACCGCGCGCCGACGGTGCTGGCGATGCGCTGCGCGGTGCCCCGATGCGCTCCTTCGAAGACGAGCAGCGTCTGTTCGAGATCCGAGGGCGCTCCGACCGGCGGGAGTGACTTGAGCGGATGGAGCGAGAACCCGCCGCGCACGCTGAGGAGCGCGCCACTCGCGTGGAACACGATCGCGTTCGTCGCCGGAATCGTTTGCGCAACGTCGTCGATGGCGCGATCGCTCACGGCGACGAGCAGCAGTTCGGAATCGCGGGCCAGCTCCTCGAGCGAAAGACGCGGCGTCGCGAGCAATTCGGCGACATGACTTTGGGAGCCTTCCCGCAGCCAGACGCCGGAGAGCGGCCACCCGATGCGCTTCCAGGCGGAGCCGAATGCCCACGCCGCGCGCCCTCCGCCCAGAATGCCGAGGCGGAGCGGGGCGGCGGTGGCGATGTTCGTGTCGGATTGCACGGTGCGTTCGTACAGTGTCACAGCCGCAGCGCGGCCGGATGGAGATTGTGTGAGGAGGAGACTGTAAACTCTCGCGATGCGGTTTGCGCTTTTCCTCGTTCTTCTCGCCACGATCGCCGGTTCCGCGGAGGCGGCGACGCCACCGACGACGTGCGGTCAGGAAGGGGAGTACGAGCGCTCGCTCTGCGCGTATCAGCGCCGCAACTTCGCCGAGGCGGAGGCGGGATTCCGCGCCATCGTCGACGCGGCCGAAAAAGATCCGCGCACGCTCCGGTCGATCTACTTCCTCGCGCGGACACTCATGAAGACCGGCCGTTTCGACGAAGCGTCGGCGCTCCTCATCAGAATCTACTCGCTCGACAAGGCGTTCTATGACGCTTGGAATTGCGATTACCTCCTCGGCGAATGCCGGAAGGCGCTGGGGAGATAGGAAGCAGGGCGTCAGGCTTTGGGCGTTAGGCGTTCGGGGCTGATGGTCATGCCGGCCGGAACCCCCGAGCGCCTTACGCCGAATGCCGAACGCCAACTCACAACATGCCACAAACCCAATTCGAGCTTCGCCGCAAGCTCCTCCAGCTCGAGGCGCTCTACGACGTCGGACGTGCGCTGAACACGCTCCGGCCGGAGGACGATCTGCTCGAGGAGCTGATGCACCGGGCGATCGCGGTGCTCGACGCGACCTCGGGGTTTGTGTTCTCGCTCGACGAGAAGCTGAACGTGCAGACGTTTTTCGCATTCGGCGTCGAGATTCCGGCTCCGGAACTGCTGCTCCTCGAGCCGCCGGTCAAGCAGGTGATCGCGTCGCGCGAGCCGATGATGCTGACCGTTTCGAAGTTCCTCGGCGGACCGGGGAGCGATCTGCTGATCGCGCCGATGATCGCTGCCGAGACCATCGTCGGCGTCATCGGCGTGGGCGGCAAGGAAGTGCGCGGCGAGACCAAAGCCGGCGCCTTCATCGAAGACGATCTC
>DASVUA010000110.1:0-2353 GCA_036387295.1 Thermoanaerobaculia bacterium
GAGGTATATCGCCTGCGTGGCGAGCTGCCGGCTGCGCGTCAGGCGTACGACCGCGGGATCGCATGGGCGCGCGAACTGTCGCTGCCGGTGCAGGAGGCGTATGCGCTCGCCGCGAAAGGGGAGCTCGCGCTGTGGGAAGACAACCTCACCGAAGCGAAACGGCTTCACGATGCCGCGCTCGCGCTCCGGAAGAAAACCGAAGACCGGCTGTCGATCGCGCAGAGCCAGGTGATGCTCGCGAACCTCAAGCTGGAGGAAGGAAACGCCGCTGGTGCCGAAGCGCTGCTGCGCGAAGCGATCGCCGTCTTCGTGAAGGAAAGCGCCACCGACGACGAAGCGCTGGCGCAGGAAACGCTCGCGCGGACATTCCTCGCACGAGGCCGCACCGCCGATGCCGAGCGCGCCATCGCGCGTGCGGAAGCAGTGACGAGTCAGAGCCGGATGATGACCGTGATCAGCGCCGTCGCGGCCACCGGCGCGCGCGTATCGCTCGCGCAGCGGCGCACCGCGGAAGCCGCCGCACGCGTGCAGCAAGCGATGAAAGCCGCGCGCGAGAGTCAGGTCATCTCGTCACAGCTCGAAGCGCGTCTGGCCGGAGCGGCGCTGTCAGCCGCACGCGGCGATCGGGCGGAGGCCCACGCGGAGCTCGCGCGCGTCCGCGAGGCCGCATCCGCACGCGGCCTCAAATGGATCGCGCGCAAAGCATCGGCGAGTCTCTGACGCGGCGATTCCTCAGCGTTTTTGCAGCTTCGCGGCGCTACGCAAGATCGAGAGCGGGAGCTCTCGATCTTGCGCACCGCTGCAGCAAACACCGCGACTGCTGAACGAAACCGCTCAGATGCGGCGAACGGCCAGGAATCCCGCGACTGCCATCGCCGCGCTCAGAAGGATCAGCGCCCATTCACCAAGCGTCGGAACCGCCGCAGCCGCCACAGGCGCGGGAAGCACCGGAACGTCGGCAGTCGAGCTGTTGTTGGCCGGTGCCGGATCGGCCGCATTTCCAGCGGCCGTGACTGTCGCTGTGTTGCTGATGTTTGCCGGCACCGCCGGTGCGGTGGCCGTGACGTTGTAGGTGACGGTTCCCGCCGCCGGAATCGTGACGACGTCCTGCAGATCGCCCGCGCCGGCGGCGGTGCATGTCGCGCCGGCCGACGGTGTGCACGTCCAGTTCACGTTCGCCAGCGCGGCGGGGAAGTCATCCGAAACGAGCGCGCCCACCGCGGTGTCGGGTCCGCTGTTCGACACGACGATCGTGTAGGTGACGGGTCCCGAGACGATCACTGGGCCCGCTCCTGCGGTCTTCTGAATCGAGAGGTTGGTGGCCAGCGGAGCGGTCAGCGCGCCGCCGGGATAGCCGTAGCTTTCCGAAGGCTGGAAGCCGTACACGTAGACGCCGATCGGCACGGCAGCCTCGATGACGTGATCGCCGGGCGGCACTTCCACCTGCGTGCCGGAGTAGCCACTGCCTGCGATCGGATTGAACCCTGCTCCGATCGGAATGCCGTCGACCGTCACCGTGCCGACCGCATACGACGGCGCGACGATGTTGAGGTAATGCACATCGAGCCCCGTCGCGGCCGTAGAGATGAGATATGACGAAAGAAAAGCGCTCGCGGGCAGGATCAGCATCTCGTGCGGATCGCCGGTCATGTTGTCGCTTTTGTACCCTTTGGCGTACTGCGCGACCGTCACCGGGCGAGTGGTGGTGATGGACGCGCTCGCGAGCAGCGAAGTCTCGTAAACCTCTCCGGCGTCGATCGTCGCCACGACCACGCCACCGATCGAGACCGCGGTGTCGTTCTGCGAAGCGAGAACGCGCACGACGTAGCCGGACGTGCGGCCGGCGTGTGGCACGGTCACGAAGCTCGTGCCGAGCGTGCTGACCGGAAACATCTGTTCGATGAGCGAATCGCAAAAGTCGGTGTTCGCGTCCGGAACGAGGCCGCACGAGTGGCCGCCGTACACGACCACCGGTTTGTCAGCCACGACCGTCGAGCCGGTGAGATCGACGCCGCCAGACGCCGAAAGCGTGTACGTCTGTCCCTGCTGGAGCGTGAGGACGAACGGCTCGCCGGCGATTCGCGACGCGGCGTTCGCCGCCGGCGTGATCGTCACGTCGGTATCGTTCTGTGTGGCCACGACCGACAGCGCGGTTCCGGCGCCAAGGCCGCTCCCCCACGCGAGGACCATGTACTGCGTACCGAGCGCATCCACCGGCAGCGCGAGATAGGCATCACCCGAAAAGCTACGCTGGTTCGAACCGTAGACGACGATCGGATCGAGCGAGGTGACGTGCACCCCTTTGTCTTCGACGGTGTCGTTCGCGTTGAGGATCGCGGTGAAGGGGAGGTCG
>DASVUA010000111.1:0-2001 GCA_036387295.1 Thermoanaerobaculia bacterium
GGGGACGTCGACCGCGCAGCCGGCGTCCGAATTGATCCTCGTGACCGACGCGCACATCCTCGTGCACGCGGCGGGCGAGCGGGCGAAGATTTTCGTCTCGGATGTCGAGACGGGCGAGCCGATCGCGAATGCGCGCGTGCGCGTGTCGTCGAATCGTCCGAAAGCGGCCGCGTCGACCTTCGCGCAAACGGACGCGAATGGTCTGGCGGAGGTGGCGATCGATCAGTACGGAATCGCGCTCGTGACCGCGTCGGCGGGAACGCGCCAGGCCTATCACCAGGGCTACATCCATTCCTACGGCGGGCCGCGCGGCGCGCAGCAGCGGGCCGAGTGGCGCATTTACGCGTTCACCGATCGCCCGGCGTATCGCCCGAACGAAACCGTGCGCTGGAAGATCATCGCGCGCGCTCGGGAGAACGATCGCTGGATCACGCCGACCGGTTCCGTCGAGTACGAAATCATGGGGCCGCGCGGCGAGAAGGTAGCGAACGGCGTCGCGACGCTCAACGCGTTCGGCAGTTTCTGGAGCGAGCTCGCCGTCACACCTGAAATGGCGCTCGGCGAGTACGCGATCCTCTTCCGCACCGGCAATCAGCAGATGGGGAGCGCGAATCTGTTTCGCCTCGAGGAGTACAAGCTTCCCGAGTTCACCGTCACCGTCGCTACCCCTGAAGGCCAGCAGTACCGCCTCGGTGACACGATCGAGGCGACCATCGACGCCTCGTACTACTTCGGCGGGCCGGTCGCGAACGCCGAAGTCGAAGCGGTCGTCTATCAGGAGCCGCTCTATCGCCATTGGTATCCGTGGCGCGAATACCCCTGGTACTGGAACGACATCTCGCCGCGCTATCCACATCACGAGAGTCCGGTGATGACGCGGCAGACGCTGCGCACCGACGAGAACGGCCGCGCGATCCTGCGCATCGAAACGCCGCGCGACGGCAACGACACGTCGTACCGCATCGAAGCGCGTGTGGTGGATGCTTCGCGTCGCGAAGTGCGCGGCACCGGCAACGTGCGTGTCACGCGGCAGCGCTACACGGTGCTCGTGCAGCCGGAGCACTACATCCATCGTCCGAACGAGCCGGTGTCGGTGCGCTTCCGTGCGATCGACGCGAACGACAGAGCGGTGCAGACGACCGGCACGGTCGAAGTGATCCGCCGCCGCTGGAAAGATCGCGCGTACATCGACGAAGACGTCTCGACCGCGAAGCTCACGACCGACGCGCAAGGGGAGGCGACGTTCACGTTCACGCCTGCACGTGAGGGCTATTACGCGATTCGCTGGACGAGCGTAGACGGCGATCCCGGCCGCGCGCGCGATCGGGTCACCGCGGAAACGACGATCTGGGTGGCCGAGCGTGCGACCAGCGATCTCGGTTACTACCACGCGAACGGCGTCGATCTGATCGTCGACAAGGAGACGATGCGCGCCGGCGAAACAGCGCCGGTGCTGGTGGTGGTCCCCTCCGCGGGGCGGTGGGTGATGCTCACGACCTCGGCCGACACGATTCTCGACACGCGCGTGCTGCGGATGGACGGCACCGCGAAGCTCGTGCAGTTGCAGCTCGACGAGCGCCATGTGCCGAACTTCTTTGTCACCGCGTCGTCGATCTTCAACCGCGAGCTTTCGTCCGAACAGGAGCGAGTGGTCGTTCCGCCGACCGAGCATTTCCTCACCGTGCAGGTGAACGCGGATCGCGCGCAGTACGAGCCGCGGCAGAAGGGAACGTTCACCATCACCACGCGGACCGCCGAGGGGAAACCGGTGCCGGCCGAAGTCGCGCTGGCGGTGTCCGACGAAGCCGTCACCGCGATTCAGCAGGACCTCGCGGGCGATCCTCGCCAGTTCTTCTTCGGCGAGACGCATGCGGCGATGCTGCAGGTCAGCGCGGGCGTGCATTCGCAGCGGTACGCGAACCTGCTCGAAGACGAAAAGAAAGAAGGTGCGGAGAGAGAGGAGGAGGGAAATTACGCTGCAGACGCGAACATGAAAGGAGC
>DASVUA010000112.1:0-6717 GCA_036387295.1 Thermoanaerobaculia bacterium
CCGGCAGATCTCGACCTGTTTCTGAGGAGGCGCGCTGGTGCTCCCGGCGATCGGGAAAGCAGCCGCGAGCCACATCAGCAAGCCTGCAATTGCGCGTTTCACGTCATTGATACGCGGCGGGCAGCGAACGAGTTCCGCACGCGAAGACGCATCGCGCGGCCGGCGTCCGCAATCCGCCTTCCGTCTCATAGAATGCCACTATGCCTGTGACCATCCGTCCTGCGGAGCGGCGCGATCTCGAGGCACTCGGCAAACTCGGGGCGATGCTGATGCGGACGCATTACGACTTCGATCCGCAACGCTTTCTCGCCGCCGACTCGTCGGCCGAAGAGGGGTACGCCTGGTTTCTCGGCCGGATGATCGGCTCGCCCGACAATCACGTCTTCGTTGCAGACCTCGACGGCGTCATCGCCGGCTACATCTACGTCGCGCTCGAGCCGCTGTCGTGGAAAGAACTGCGCGGCCCGGCCGGATTCGTCCACGACATCGCCGTGGCCGAAGACGCGCGCGGCTCCGGCATTGCGTCGCAATTGATGGAAGCAGGGATCAATTGGCTGCGCGAGCAGAACGCGCCGCGCGTGGTGCTCTGGACCGCCGCGCCGAACGCGACCGCGCAACGCCTCTTTCGCCGCCTCGGCTTCCGCGACACGATGGTCGAGATGACGCTCGAGCTCTGAGGCGTCAGGGCGAGCAACTGAAAAGCGTGACGCTGCCGAGCGCCGCGCGAGAACCGCATTGTCACAGCGACACGCCGGAAGTCTGGTGGAGCGGCGGGCCGCAGCTCGCGCCCTGCACACGCCTCACTCGGCGCCGAGCTCCTTCACATTGTCCTCACGCTTCCGATCCAGCAGCTTGTGATCCGCATCGATCCCCGCACTCGCCGGCGCGCGCGGCACAGTGACCGTAATCGTCTGCTCGCCCGCGCGAATGCGGTGCATCTGGCGATAAAGCACAACGCCACGATCTTCCCCTTCGACAGGAGCCGCAAATACCGCCACCTCGGCCAGATCGTGCATCGGAACCTGCATTTCACGCCCGGCAGCGCCTACTTTGATCTTGTGCGCTTCGATCTTCAGCGTGACGCGATAGGAACCATTGAGCGATTTCTGCGCGTCGGCAGATTTCATCCGAAAATCCCAGAAGGTGATTTCCTCGAAAAGATCTTTGAGCAGCGGCTGCGTCGCCGCCGGCGTCACGGAGCGAAGGTGGCGGTAAAGATCGAGTGAGCTCGGGAACGGCGGCTTTCCGGCGCCGTATTCAGTCACCAGTGCGGCCAGGGCACGATTGACCGGTGCTTTGCCGATTGCTTCGCGCAGCACGTGCATCGCCAGTGCGCCGGTTCTGTACACCGCCAGCCAGCTGTTCGCCCGCAGCAGCGGAACCTCGGGAGTCTCATGCGGCACGAGGTACGACTCGCGCATCAACGCCATGGTGCGTTCGAACTGCTCGCGTCCGAGACTCTCTTCCACCACGTTCATCGCGCTGTACCACGCCAGGCTTTCGCTCAGCAGCGGCGCCCCTTCCACACGCGCCGGCACCACCTGGTTGCCCCACCATTGATGCGCCACTTCGTGTGCGACGACGGCGTACGGAAAATCGATCTTCCGCCAATCCGCTTCCGGCTGCGCATACGCAAATACCTCGGACCACACCACGGTCGCCGGATGCCCGGTCATCCGGTTCCCGCCGCTGATCGGAAACTCCACCAGACGCAGCTGCCGGTGCGGGTATGGGCCGAATTCGCGCGAGTAATGCTCGAGTGAAGCGCGTGCGGCGCGTGCAAAACGCTCCACATTCCACTTGTGCTTCGGATGGTGGAACACTTCGACGTCCACTCCATTCACACGAGAGCGATGGACGGCGTAGCGTGCGGAGAGAATCGGGAAGCCATTGCGGATCGGCGCGTCGGTGGCGTAATGAAAATAGCGGCGTCCGCCCGCCGTCCAGCTGCGGCGCAACGTCCCAGGTGCCACCGCAGTCTGATCGGCGTCCGTGGCGATCGTGGTTTCGAGATCGATGTGCTCGATGCCACGCTCGTGGTTCCGCGCCGCGACATCGTCCGGCGGACGCATGGCAGGCCGCGGCGGCAACCCATGCGCTTCGCGATCGCCGGGATTGTCGAGCTCCACGCCCACGCGATATCCCACCGCCGGCAGCCAGGTGCGCCCGCCATAGTCAGGACGGTGCTCGAGAAAGGTCCCGTTCTCCGTCACCGCGTTGCTGATCCCGACATTCGTAAAGCCGCGGCGTGCAATGCGCACCTCGAATGAGAGGCGCATGGAATCGCCGGGGGCGAGCGGCGTCGCCAGCGTGTAAATCCGGTAGCCGAGTTTCTGATCGATCACAGTCGCACGCGCCGGCCGGTCGAATGAAATAGCCGTAGGGAGAGTGCGGTGCGTCACGAGATGGATGCTGTCGATTGCGCCACGACTCCGATTGTGCAGACGGTATGTCCCCCGAATGTCGGCGCGGCCGTCCGCCGGATGGAGGTCAACGTGCAACTGCGTCGCGGCGACGAGCGGCTGCGCGAGCGCGGCGTACTGACCATAGCGTCGTTCGTACTCCGCGCTGAGGGCGTCGCCTTCGGCGCCGGTGACGTATTCGTTCAGTACGTTCGTGTTGTAGAACACGAAACCGCCCACAATCACAATCAGCCCCAACGCCACTATCGCCAGTGCAATTGACGCCCGCACGAATCGGCGTCGCGCGAGCGCGATCCGCGCTCTCATCGCCCCTTCGTGCCCTCTCACCCAGAACAGCCGGGTCAGCAGCACGAACAGAAGTGCCCATCCGAGCCAGTAGAGCTTGAACCAGAGCCACGGCCCCAGCGACGCGCCGAAGCCGCTCATGTCCGAGTACTGCACTCCTGGATCCGACCCGAAGATGAGGAGGTTGTGCTCGATGCCGATTTCGCTCGCGACGTCGGGCAGCATCCAGGCGAGCATTGCGCCCGCGGTGGCGAGGTATTTGTGATTGACGAGCACGTGAATCGCCATGGCGAGCGCGGCGAACAGGAGATAGTCGACCAGCTTCATCCCGAACAGCGTCTGGATGTACAGCGCGGGTTGAACGTCGTCATAGTCGAGCGCCATCTGCGCCGCAATGCCCGCTGCCATCTGCACCGCCTGCAGCGTAATCAGCATCAATGCGAGCGCGCCGAATTTGCCCGCCAGCACAATGGAATCCGGTACGGGCGTAACGTCGGCAATGTCGTGCTCCCGCGCATCGCGCTCGCGCCAGACGAGCTGCCCCGCGAACCATGCGATGAGTCCCCCCACCGTCAGGCCGAGCGTGTCGAATCGCAGGTACATTGAGGCGAGACGCGCGGTGGCAGGGCGGCCGGGAGTGCCGAGCGCAACCTCCATCACTTCGGGGATGATTTTGTAGAGAAGCAGTCCCACTGCCGGCAGAAGCAGCGCCACACGGCTGGTGATCAGCTCGCGATACGAGTGGAATGCGATTGCGAGCAACTGCCGGCCGCGTGTCCTCCAATCGAACGTGCCGCGCACGCGCGACGGTGTGACGCCGGCAACGGTCAGCGTCCCCTTGGCCCGCAGGCCGGAGGTCTTTCCGCGCCCGCGGCCGAATCGTGTCCCGCTCCACCACGACCTCGCGGGGGCGTAATGGGCCATGCGAAAACGCGCATACGCCAGTGTCAATGCGGCGAGCGAGACACCAATCCAGAGGAGCCGATTGTCGAGCAGATCTCCGCTCAACTGCATCCAGAGCGTATTGCGCTGCAATGGCGTCGCGCTGCGCCAATGCGCTCTCATGAGGATGAATCCGAAGGGATCGAAGAGCTTGGCGAGATCCCATCGGCCGAGCAGCCCCGCCACGATTTCGTCCTGAACCATCGTATTGAAGAAAAGCGCCGCCGCGCCAAGGTAAGCGGTCATTGCGCGGCGGCTGAGAAGAACGAGTGAAAAGAGCAGCGCGGTCGTAATGAACGCGTTCGGCAACGCGACGGTCAGAAATGCGTGCAGGTACGAAAGCCCCTGAAATGGCCCATAGTGCGAAGGATCGGCGCCCGGCAGCAACCTGCCCGCCGTCAGCACGACCGGCACGATCGCCAGGAACAGCGAGAGCAGCGCGAACGCGCTCAGAAAACGTCCGCCGAGGTACGTCGCCTTGCTCACAGGCGTCGTGTAGAGCAGCGGCTCCATCCGCGCCTGCACGTCGCGCGTCGCCGCGTCACCCGCGAGCGCGGCGGTCACCAGCACGCCCACCATCGTCACAAGGACGAGCGTGGCCGCGGTCACCATCGGTGCATTGAGGAACGTCCCGTCGCGCCGCGCGTCGTCGAGAAACGTCGACAGGATCACGAGCGTCATGCCGGCGAGCCCGGTGGCGTAGATCAGCGCCGAATAGCGGCGCAATTGTGTGGAGACGTCGTAGCGAAAAATCTCCCACAGCTTCACGCGCGGGCCGCCATCGGCTGCTGTTCGCTATCGCCCCCGCGTTGACGCCCGGCCATCACACAAAAGTAGACATCCTCCAGATTCGGCGCGGCAGGCTCGAACCCCGCGGCCGGGATGCTCGGACTATCGACCCGGACGAGGCGCCGCCCAGCGAGGAGTTTCGTCGAGATGAGCGTGAGGTCTCGCTCGATCTCCGGCAATGCCTCTTTCGTCACAATGCGCTGCCAGATGCGCCCGCGCAATTCGTCCACGGCGCGCAACGGCTCCGCTTCGAGCAGGATCTGCCCCTGATTGATGATGGCCATCCGCGTACAGAGCTCGGAGACGTCTTCGACGATGTGCGTCGAGAGAATGACGATACTGTTCTCGCCGAGCTCACTGAGCAGATTGAGAAAGCGCACCCGCTCGGCCGGATCGAGGCCGGCGGTCGGCTCGTCCACAATGAGCAGCTTCGGATCGCCCAGCAATGCCACGGCAATCCCGAACCGCTGCCTCATCCCGCCCGAATACCCGCCGAGCTTCTGCTTGCGGACCTCCCAGAGGTTGGTCTGCCGCAACAGCCCCTCGGTAACCTCTTTGCGCGCCTTGCGGCTCGTAATTCCTTCGAGAATCGCAAAATGCTCGAGCAGCCGCTCCGCCGTGGCATCGCGATAAAAGCCAAAGTCCTGCGGCAGATACCCGAGCGTCTTGCGCACCTCGTTCTTCTGCCTCACCACGTCCAGATCCCCGAGCCTGATCTCCCCCTCGTCCGGATCCTGAAGCGTCGCCAGAATCCGCATGAACGTCGACTTCCCGGCCCCATTCGGCCCAAGCAGCCCGAACATGCCGCGCTCGATGGTCAAACTGACGCCGCGCAACGCACGCACGCCGTTCGGGTAGGTCTTGGTGAGGTTCTGAATCCGGAGCTCGAGCACGTCTTGCTATACGTGCGAGGAAACGAAAGGTGTACGCGGGGTGCGACGGCTGAGCCGCCGCACTCACTCCGGGATTTCGGCGAGCACACGATGCGGCGTCCTCGTGACGCGTCCGCGAGCCAGCCGCTTGGGCTCTCGAGCGGCGTCTATGCCAGCGCTTCCTGCCACTCCACCAAGCGCCATTTCGCGACGACGCCATTCAGGACGAACGGGTCACCGGCGATGAACTCCTCGGCCGCCTCGCGGGTCGTGAAGATCGCGAGCGCACCTTCCGGCGGATTGCCGAGCGGCCCCGCCATCAGCAGCACCCCGCGCGCGTGAAACTCGTTCAGCCGCGCGCTGTGCGCCTGATAGTTCTCCATCACCTTCGACAGCCCGTCCGCCGCAATCTCGTAAAACATGACGATTTTCATGGCCGCGAACGATACGCGCGCACCAGCGCGCGAGTTGTGTCATTGCGGGTGCAATGCGCAAACAGCACATGGCGTCGTTCGAGGAAAACGGCATCGCGAGCGGACGAATCGCGTATCGTAATCACCGATGATCGTGCAAAGAATCGCGGCGTTTTCGGACGGCAATGCCGGCGGCAATCCGGCCGGTGTGGTGATCGCCGAGGCACTGCCAGGCGACAGTGAAATGCAGCGCATCGCGGCGGAGGTCGGCTTCTCGGAAACGGCGTTCGCGACGCGGCAAGGTACCGGCTGGCGCGTGCGCTATTTTTCGCCCGAGTCGGAAGTGCCGTTCTGCGGCCACGCGACGATCGCATTAGGCGCGGCGCTCACCGCCCGGTACGGCGAGGGCGTGTTCGACCTGACCCTCAACGATGCTTCGATCACCGTCGAAGGACGACGCGAAGGAGCGCTCGTCGCCGCAATACTGCAGTCGCCGCCGACGCGCAGTTCCGCCATCGCTCCCGAGATTCTCGATGAGGCGCTCGCACTGTTCGGCTATCGCGCCGGCGATCTCGACCCGCGCCTCCCGCCCGCACGCATTCACGCCGGCGCGGACCATCTCCTCCTCCCGCTCCGGAATCGCGAACTGCTCGCGGCGATGCAGTACGACCTCGACGCCGGCCGCACCTTCATGCGGCGCGAAGGCTTCATCACCGTCACCCTCGCGTACGCGGAAACACCGCGCCTCTTCCACACCCGCAACGCCTTCGCCTCGGGCGGCGTGTACGAAGATCCCGCCACCGGCGCCGCCACCGCCGCCCTGGCCGGCTACCTGCGCGACCGCCACTGGCCCCACGGCGGCTCGATCGAGATTGTGCAGGGCGAAGACATGGGCAGCCGCTCCCGCCTCACCGCAGAAATTGCGGCAGCGATTGGCAGCTCGATCCGCGTTTCAGGAACCACACGCCCGATCGACTGATCGGCCCTCTTCCT
>DASVUA010000113.1:0-5251 GCA_036387295.1 Thermoanaerobaculia bacterium
CATCCGCAGGGGATCCCTCGACTTCGCTCGGGATGACACAGGGATCTTGGCAGCCAAGAGGTGTGTGGCATGGGATGGAAGCAGTACTACGTCTACATGGTCACGAATGCCTGGAACAACGTTCTCTACACAGGCGTCACGAACTCGCTGGAACGGCGCGTGTGGCAGCACAAGCAGAAACTCATCCGCGGATTCACGAATCAGTACAACTGCGATCGGCTGGTGTACTACGAAATCTTCGATGAGATCGAACAGGCGATCTCGCGCGAGAAACAGCTCAAGCGCTGGTCTCGGCCGAAGAAGGATAGGTTGATCGCGACGATGAACCCCGCGTGGACCGATCTCGCAGCCGCGTGGTATCCCGAAGGTGTCATCCCGAGCGAAGTCGAGGGATCCCCCGAATCAGGCGATCGCCCACCCGTGCTCGGCGGCAGCGACAACTGAGGCGGTACCTCCCTACCGCGCCACCCCTTCAATCTCCAGCAGCAAGTCCGCGCGGCAGATGTCCGCTTCGACGTAGATGTTGTTCGCGAACACACCCTCGAGCGTCGCGGCGATGGCGGCGTAGTCGGACGCGTGGCGGATGTAGGTTTTTGCGCTGACGACGTTCGCGAGCGTCCGGCCGGTCTGGGCGAGGACGATGCGGATGTTGGCCAGGGTCTCGTCGAGTTGCGCGAGGACGTCGCCGCGGTGGACGGTTTCGTGGCCGACGACGCTCGAGGTTCCGGAGACGAAGACGGTGTCGTTCCAGACGGTCGCGCGGGAGAACGACGGGCTCTTCACGCCGTACTGCGGCGGGTAGTTGTAGGCCGCGATCTGGCGCGGATTCTCGACCTGCATCCCCGGCTCGCGGGCGGCGAGAAAGTACGCGATGACGCCGCGCCCCGGCATCCCCACCGCGCTCGCGGCCGGAAGGTCGACGTCGTGGTGGTAGCCGGCGTCGACGAACGCATCGTGGCGGCCGGCGCAGAAGAGTTTGTAGCGTTCGACGCCACGATCGTCTTCGTTGATCCCGCCGACGTAATTCCACATTCGGACAAAGTACGGAAAGCCGGCCGCTCGCACCTCGGCGATGACGCGCGAGTAGAGCTCGCGCGCGGCGACGTCCAGCGGAAGCGTTTCGTCCGCGGCCGCCGAGCCGAACATCACCTCTTCGTTCGACTCCCACGTCTCCACGGCCGGGCCGTTGCCCAGAACGCGGAGAGGAACGAACAGCGCACCGGCGTGCGGCCGGCCGAAGGCCACACGATGCTCAGTGGCCGCGGCAATGGAGTGTGAATTCGAGGGTGACATCGATCGGCTGCCCATCCAACGTCACCGGCTCGAACTTCCATTTCGCACTCTGCGCATCCGGCGCATCGTAGCTCCGCCTGCCAGCCGCCCCCTTACAATGCCCGCTCATCCGTAAAGCGCAGGAGCGAGCCATGAAAACCGTGATCCGCAACGGCCGCATCGTCACCGCGGTCGACGACTACCACGCAGATCTCCTCATCGAAGACGGCAAAGTCTCGATGATCGCCAAAACGATCGACGTCGAAGCCGATCGCGTCATCGACGCGAAAGGGCGCCTCGTCATCCCCGGCGGTATCGATCCGCACACGCACATGGAGCTGCCGTTCGGCGGCACGTCGGCCTCGGACGATTTCGAGACCGGCACCATCGCCGCGGCACACGGCGGCACGACCACCATCATCGACTTTGCCGTGCAGTCGAAAGGGCAGTCGCTCAATCAGGCGCTCGACACCTGGTTCGCCAAAGCGGAAGGCAAAACGTCGATCGATTACGGTTTTCACCTCATCTGCACCGACGTCCCCGACGAACGGCTCCCCGAAATGCGCGGGATGATCGATCAGGGGGTGACGAGCTTCAAGCTCTTCATGGCCTATCCCGGTGTGTTTCTCGTCGACGACGCGACGATCTTCAAAGCGATGAAGACCGCCGGGAAGGATGGTGGTCTCATCTGCATGCACGCGGAAAACGGCGTCGTGATCGACGCCATCGTGAAGCAGGCGCTCGCCGACGGCCTCACCGCGCCGAAGTACCACGCGCTCACGCGCCCCACCAAAGCGGAAGCGGAAGGGGTGCATCGCGCGATCGCCATCGCCGAAATGGCGGAATCGCCCGTCTACATCGTTCACCTCTCCTCGAGCGATGCGCTCGACGAAGTGACGCGCGCGCGCGACGCCGGCATCAACGCCTACGCGGAAACCTGCCCGCAATATCTCTTCCTCGATTACAGCGTCTACGAACAGCTGGGCTTCGAAGGAGCGAAGTGGGTCATGACGCCGCCCATTCGCGAGCAGTGGAACCAGGAAAAGCTCTGGCGCGGCCTGAAATTCAACGACCTGCAGGTCGTCTCGACCGACCACTGCCCGTTCTGCTTCAAGGAACAGAAAGAGCTCGGCCGCGACGATTTTTCGAAGATTCCGAACGGCGGCCCCGGCGTCGAGCACCGGATGAGCCTCATCTACAACGGTGGAGTGGCGCAGGGGCGCATTACCGTCAATCGGTTCGTCGAGCTCACCTCCACCGCCGCCGCCAAGATCTTCGGCCTCTTCCCTCGCAAGGGAACGATCGCCGTCGGCTCCGACGCCGACATCGTGATCTTCGATCCGGAAGAAGAAATGACGATCAGCGCCGCCACGCATCACATGCGCGTCGACTACTCCTGCTACGAAGGAATGCGCGTGCGCGGCGTGACCAAGACCGTGCTCTCACGCGGCGAACTGGTGATTGACGAAGGCGAATACGTCGGACGCCGCGGCCACGGCTCGTTTCTCAAGAGAGGGCTGGCGTTCTCGCCGAGATGAACGAAGCTCTCGCGGTAAGCTCTTCCGCTCGCGAATGTTGCCGGTTCTCAGTTGTCACTTGTCCGCAACTGTTCGCCCAGCGACATGTCGCAAAGAACTGACAACTGACAACGCGCAAAGCACGCATCACGAAAAGACGCATCTCCAAAGGAGCCATCCATGTCCCAGATCGTAAAGTGCGGTTTGATCCAGACTTCGCTCGCATGCGATCCCTCGGAATCGCTCGAGACCATTCGCAACGCGCAGATCGAGCGCACCCTCGGCTACATCGATCAGGCGGGGCGCGAGGGGGTGCAGATTCTCTCCATGCAGGAGATCTTCACCGGTCCCTACTTTTGCGCCGAACAGAACACCCGCTGGTACGACTCGGTCGAAAAGATCCCAGACGGCCCGACCACGAAGCTCATGCAGGAGTACGCGAAAAAGTACCGCATGGTCATCGTCGTCCCTCTCTATGAAGAGGAATCGACCGGCGTCTACTACAACACCGCGGCGGTCATCGACGCGGACGGCACGTACCTCGGCAAATACCGCAAGAATCACATCCCGCACGTGGCGCCCGGTTTCTGGGAGAAGTTCTACTTCCGCCCCGGCAACCTCGGATATCCGGTCTTCGACACCGCGTACGCAAAGGTCGGCGTCTACATCTGCTACGACCGCCACTTCCCCGAAGGAGCGCGCGAGCTCGGGCTCGCCGGCGCGGAGATCGTCTTCAATCCGTCCGCAACGGTGGCCGGCCTCTCCGAATACCTCTGGAAACTCGAACAGCCCGCGCACGCCGTCGCCAACGGCTACTTCGTCGGCGCGATCAACCGCGTCGGCTTCGAAGCGCCGTGGAACATCGGCGAGTTCTACGGCCAGAGCTACTTCTGCGACCCCCGAGGCCAGATGCTCGCCGTCGCTGCGCGCGACAAAGACGAGCTCGTGATCGCTGACCTCGATCTCGACAAGATCCGCGAGGTGCGCAACACCTGGCAGTTCTTCCGCGACCGCCGTCCGGACACGTACAACGCGATCGTGAAACCGTAACGCGGCTTCGCCGCGTGGCGTTGGGCTTCAGGCGTTTGGGGTGTCTCGCCCGAATCAACGAGACACCCCAAACGCCCTACGCCCGACGCCCTCCTGCGCGCTTCAACACCGGCACACCGCTTGCGATTGTTCGTGCTCGGAGGAACCTGCAAATGAGCAATCAAAACAATCGTGGCGGCGATGACGCCGCGTCGAGCAACACCCCGGCCGAGCCGCATCAGAAGCACAAGAGCGGCGGGCACATGGGTGCCGGCAAATCGGGCGGCAAGAGCTTCGGAGCCGAGAAGCCGGAAGTGCGCGACGACAACGGCAGCAAGGAAGCCGGACGCGACTGGGACGGCAACAAGACGGGCGAGTAAACTCGCCGGTCATGACGAATGACCCGCGCTTTCCTGTCGGACCATTTCAAAACCGCAATGAACTGACGCCGGACGAGCGTCGCGCGATGATCGACGAGATCGCCGCGGCGCCCGCCCGGATTCGCGAGGCCGTTCGCGGCCTCAGCGAAGCACAACTCGACACGCCTTATCGCGAAGGCGGCTGGAGCGTACGGCAGGTGATCCATCACGTGCCGGACAGTCACCTCAACGCCTACATCCGCACCAAGCTCGCACTGACCGAAAGCGTGCCGACGATCAAGCCGTACGACGAGGCATCATGGGCAGAGCTCGACGACTCGCGATCGACTCCGCCGGACGTTTCGCTCCGTCTCCTCGAAGCGTTGCACGTCCGCTGGGTCGGGCTGCTGCGCTCGTTGAAGGAAGAGGATTTCGCGCGTACCTTCCGCCATCCGGATCACGGCGGAACACAGACGATCGACTGGCTGATCGCGCTCTATTCGTGGCACGGGCGGCATCACGCCGCGCACATCACGACGCTGCGCGAGCGCGAAGGCTGGTGAAGCCGGACACCCGCACGGACGCGGCGCAGTGGCCGCGTTCGTGCTTCATTTCGCACTCGAGAGGCCGCTCCGCATGGCGCAGAGCAACATCCTGGTAGTCGAAGACGACGAAGCGATCCGTCTGCTGCTCATCGAGACGTTGAAGGAACACGCCGACGTGTCGGTCGACGGTGCGCGCGACGGCGTCGACGCGCTGCATCACGTGACGACCAAAAAGTACGCCGTCGTGATTCTCGACGTGATGATGCCGCTCATGACCGGCATCGACTTTCTCGACTCGCTCGAAGCGATGACCTCCGATCCGTCCGTGAAAGGGATGGACGCCTTGCCCGCGGTTCTCGTCATTACCGGCGCGCCAGACGATCACATCCCCAGCCGCGCGTTGGAAGAACGTTTCCCGGCCATGGTCCGCCGCGTCCTGCGCAAGCCGCTCGACGTCGACGAACTGACGCAATGCGTGCAGTTGATCCTCGAGAAATGACCGTACCGCGCTGATCGGTGGAGCGGCGGG
>DASVUA010000114.1:0-1893 GCA_036387295.1 Thermoanaerobaculia bacterium
CCCCGCCGCTCCACTTCGACTTGTGCGCGTTGCGCATTCGAATCAATAACATTCCCACTGGCCTGTCGTTCGCAATGGTTATTTGCGATGAAAGCCAGCTCGTTTGCGCTCGCGGCGACACTCCTCGCCGCATCCTTTCAACTCTCGGCACAAGAGGCTCACCCCGGTCTTCCGCCCGATGCTCCGCGCACCGGAACGGTGGTCACGATCGACGTGTCGACGAATCAGGCGTTCCTCTTCCGCGATGGTCAGCTCGTGAAGAGCTCCCTCGCGGCAACCGGCTCCGACAAGGTGCTGCGCAAGGGGGGAAAGGTGTGGTGGTTCCGCACGCCGCGCGGCCGGCACACCGTCGTCCGCAAGATCGTCGATCCGGTCTGGACCAAGCCTGATTGGGCCTTCCTCGAAGAAGGGAAGAAGGTTCCGCCGCCTGATTCGCCACTCCGCAAGGAGCGCGGCACGATGGGCAAGTACGCGCTCGACCTCGGCGATCGCGTCATGATTCACGGCACCAACGATCCGAAGTCGATCGGCAAGCGCGCCTCGCACGGCTGCATCCGCCTTCCGAACGACATGCTGAAACTGCTCTGGAACGAGGTGCCGGTCGGCACGTCCGTCTTCGTCTTCGAAAGCCAGCCGCGCGACATCGCCTCGAGCAAGGGGCTGAATTCGCTGGATCTGGCGGAACTGCGGTAGGGAAGGCTGGCGTTTGGCGTTGGGCTTTCGGGGGGCGTCGCGAAAGAAGAGCGCCCCGAACGCCTGACGCCCGCGCCGCAACGCGGCGCCTCCCGCTCACTTCCCCTTGAACTTCGCCTTTTCCTGATCTCTCCGGTCCTGCACGATCGTCGAGATGATCAGGTAGAACGCGGCAATGCTGGCGAGGATGTAGCCGAACACGGCCAGCACGGGGTAGCCGTAGAGCGTCATGCGTGAGGGGACGCGCATCATCAAGGATGACGAGATGAGCAGCGCGGCGATGACGACGCCGACGGTGATGCGGTTCGCGATTTTGTGGATGCCGGCCAGGAACTCTTCGGCCTGACTGAGCTTGATGCCGAAGGTGAGGCGTCCCGCGGCGGTGAGGTCGACGATTTCGCGGGCGCGGTGCGGCAGGTCGAGCGCGAGCTGATTGAGATCGAGGAGCGCCGGATAAAAGTTGCGCGGATTGAATTTCTGCGCGAGCTTCTGGCTCATCAACTGTTCGGCGTAGTCGCGGATGACCTGCTGCGGGTCGTAATCGGGATCGAGCGTCTTGGTGATCGAGTCGAGATGGAGCAGCGTCTTCGCGAGCATCGTCAGCTCGGCCGGCGCTTTGAGCTCATTGTTGTTCGCGATGCCGATGACGGTGAAGATGAGCTGGCCGGTGTTGATGTCCTTCGCGCTCGCGTCGTGCACGGCCGCGACGAGCGTGGAGATCTCGCGCGTGAATTTCGTGGAGTCGAAACGCTCCTGCGCTTCACACATCCTGACGCACGTGTCGGCCACTTCGCCGCCGCGGTTCGAAGAGATGGCGAGGAGCAGCTTGATGACCTCGTCCTGGAACTCCTGGCTGATGCGGCTGACCATGCCGAAGTCGAGCAGGACGATCTGCGGCTGACCGTCATCGTCTTCGCGGATGAAGACGTTGCCGGGGTGTGGATCGCTGTGCCAGACGCCGTCGACGCAGATCTGCGTGAGGTAGGCGCGCGTCAGGACGGCCGCGAGCTCGGCGTAATCACCTTCGATGAGGGCGAGCGGCGTGAGCTTCGAGACTTTCCGGCCGCGTACGAGCTCGGTCGTGAGGACGCGCGGCGAGGTGTAGTCGGCGACGACCTGCGGGATGTAGAGCTGTGTGAACTGCGCGAGGTTCTTGCGCAGCGTGTCGGCGTTGCGCGCTTCCTGCTGGTAATTCAGCTC
>DASVUA010000115.1:0-2921 GCA_036387295.1 Thermoanaerobaculia bacterium
GAACTGAGAACCGAGAACGGACAACAACAAAAGCGAGGTTCTCGGTTGTCAGTGATCTGTGCGGCACCGCGAGAACCCTCAGAGAACCGACAACCGACAACTGACAACAACAAAAAAAGGCTCGCGGCCTCTAGTCCCGCGAGCCTCGTTCCCGATCCGTTGACAGCTACCAGAGAGCATCCGAATCGAATCTGTTCCGCGTGTCCTCTGCTTCACGGAACCGCGCGATTCGTTCACAGCCGCAGAGGGGCATTCGAATCGCTTGCCGCGGCATCCAGCACGAACCGTGGCGCCCTTCAGCTCGTTGACAGCGTGCGTGGCGCGTCCGCACTGAAGGCGAGTTTCAATCTGAGTTCGGGGGCTGCGAACGTCAAGTTACATCTGAAAATTTTTTCTCGCGAGCACCCGTTGTCGTCGTACGATACGCACCCCAACCGTTCTCAGGACCGAGAACCAATCACTGAAAGGTAACGCACACTCCCATGAGTCAGTCGAGAGAGAACGCCGAGGCTACGTCCTTTGCCGAGGCGATGGAGAATCTGGACCTCAAAACCCCGCAGCAGGGTGAAATGCTCCGAGGCACGATCGTCTCGATTTCAGGCGAAGACGCCTATATCTCCTACGGCGGTCCCTCCGAGGCCGTCATGGATACTGCGGAGCTCGAGGGTCTCGACATCGGCGATCAGATCGAAGCGACCGTGGTCAAAACCGGCGCCGAGATCCGCGTTTCGCGCAAACTGATCAAAGGCAAAGCATCGCTCGATCAGCTTCGTACCGCGTACGAGAGCCGCATGCCGGTGGAAGGCAAAGTCACCGGCCGGAACAAAGGTGGATTCGAAGTCAACATCAGCGGCCTGCGCGCATTCTGCCCGCTGTCGCAGATCGCACTCGGTAAGATCGAAAACCCGGACACGTTCGTCAATCAGACGATTGAGTTCCGTGTCACGGAGCTCTCCGATGACGGCCGCCGGATCGTGGTTTCGCGCGCCGCGCTGCTGAAGGAAGCCGCCGCCGAGCGTGCTGCCGAAACGCGCGGACGCATCGTTCCGGGCGCCGAGCTCACCGGCCGCGTCAAGACGCTCACGCCGTTCGGCGCGTTCGTCGACCTCGGCGGCATCGACGGTCTCCTCCATGTTTCGGAGATGAGCCGCCGCCGCGTGACGAATCCGCAGGACGTCGTCCAGATCGGACAGGAAGTCCAGGTCAAGGTCATCAAGATCGAAAACGACGGCAAGCGCATCTCGCTGTCGATGAAAGATCAGGAGCCCGATCCGTGGCACGACGTCGCCGAGCGCTTCACGCCCGGCACGCAGTTCACGGGCCGCATCGTCCGCTCCACCGACTTCGGCTACTTCGTCGAAGTGGAGCCGGGCGTCGATGGTCTCGTGCACGTCTCGCAGCTGCCGCACGGCATCAAGCCGGGCGACGCCGAAGTCGCCATCGGCACGACCGTGCAGGGCTGGGTGCGCGAAGTCGATTCGTCCAAGAAGCGTCTCTCGCTGTCGCTCCGTGCCGTTGCCGTGGACGATCCGTGGGAAACCGCTTCGCAGCGCTACTCGATCGGCAAAGTCGTGCAGGGCACCGTGGATCACGGCGCCGCGCCCGGCATCTTCGTCGAGCTCGAGCCGGGTCTCACCGGCCTCATTCCGAACTCTGAGATCGTCGTTCCGGCCGGCACCGACCCGAACGACATGCACCCCGCCGGCGAGAAGCTCATGGTCCGCATCATGAGCATCGACCCGCAGCGCAAGCGCATCTCCCTCAGCCACGAAGCCGCGAAAGCGGCCGCGGAGCGCGAGGAGTACACGAAGTTCATGGACGAGCGGAACGACGAAGGCGGCAGCGAATCCGCCATGGCCCTCGCGTTCAAGCGGGCGCTGGAAAAGAAGAATCGGTAATCGCGCGTTGCGCGAGTTCTCTGAAAGGCCGCCCTCGGGCGGCCTTTTTGTTGTCGGTTGTCGGTTGTCGGTTGTCTGCGCGTTCGCGGCCAGGCGATCACGTACTGACAACTGACAACTGACAACTCACAACTGACAACTCACAACTGAGAACCGACAACGCCCGCGCAGTCGACTAGACTGCGCACACCATGCGAATCTTCCTCACCGGTGCCACCGGCTACATCGGCTCCGCGCTCGCGAGAGCGCTCCGCAATGCAGGACATGAAGTGGGGGCGCTCGTTCGTCCCGATGCCGACACGCGTCACCTGCGCGACCTCGGCGTGGTGCTGATCAGCGGCGATCTCGATGCGCTTCCGACGCTTCACGACCAGCTCGATTACGACGCCTTCGTCCACACCGCGCAGTCGCGCAAGAACACGGTCGAAGCCGATCGTGCGGCGGTCGACACGTTCACGTCTCTCAACCGCTACTTCCTCTACACCTCGGGTGTCTGGGTGCTCGGCAACACGCAGGACGCCGACGAAGCGTCGGACGTGAACCCGATCGAGCTCGTGAAATGGCGCCCGGCGCACGAGGAGCTCGTGCTCGGTTCCGGCGGTGCGGTTCTTCGTCCCGGATGCGTTTACGGCGGCAAGCAATCGCTGGGCGCTCGTCCATCTCGACGATTTGACCGCGCTCTACATTCGTGCGCTGGAGCAAGGAGCGAAAGGCGTGCTGCACGGCATCGACGACACCGACGCGACGCTCGAACAATGCGCACGCGCCGTTGCGCCGAACGGGGAGCTCGAGCTGATTCCGCTCGAAGCCGCGCGCGGCAAGCTCGGACCGTTCGCCGATGCACTGGCAGTCGATCAGCGCATCTCGAGCAGCGCTACGCGGACGCTCACCGGCTGGACGCCGCGCCGCACATTCATCGAATCGATCGACGAGCAGTGGCGCGAATGGCGCGGTGCGAATGAGGAGTCGAGCTCGCGCTAGCGCGCCCAGTCGATCAGCAGCTCGTTCACGCGCTCCGGGGCA
>DASVUA010000116.1:0-1526 GCA_036387295.1 Thermoanaerobaculia bacterium
AGCTGGAACCGAAGCGGTCAGGGTAAACGTCCGTAAACCGGCGCACTACTCCGGCGAGCTGCCGCAATCCGTGCTGAACTACGTGGCGCGCACCCGAGAGCCGATCATCATCGATGACGCGCTCGAAGCGAACGCCCATTCCGGCGATCCCTACATCATACGTGTCCGGCCACGCTCAGTCCTGTGCATGCCTCTGCTGAAGCAGACCAAGCTCGTTGGGGTGCTGTATCTTGAGAACGATTTGGCTGCACACACCTTCACGCAGGCCCGCCTGGCCGTGCTGCAGCTGATCGCGGCACAGGCCGCAATCTCGATCGAAAATGCCGAACTCTTCCTCGACGTCCAGCGCACGAAGGAGGAGATCAGCCGGGCTGGTGACGAATTGCGACTTTCGTTCGACATGATCCCGGCGCTCGCCTGGAGCGCCTCTCCCGACGGATCGCTCGAGTTCTCCAACAAGCAATGGCACGACTATACGGGCATCTCCGCCGAGAATGCGTGCGGGGACACCTGGATGCGTTCCTTCCACCCCGACGATTTGGAGAAGGTGCGCGAGAAGTGGCGCCACGTACTCCGCTTTCGAACCTCCGGCGAGTTCGAGGCGCGCATGCAACGCTTCGACGGCGACTATCGCAGCTTCTTGGTGCGGGTCACCCCGATGCGCGACCACCGGGGCGAAGTCATCAAGTGGCATGGGACGAACACGGACATAGACGACCTGAAGCGCGCTGAGCGGGCGCAGGAGACGCTTGCCCGCGCAAGCCGCGTGACCGCGCTGGGTGAACTCACTGTCTCGATTGCACACGAGGTCAACCAGCCGCTGATGGCGATCGTCACGAACGCGGCGACCTGTCTGCGCTGGCTCTCTGGCGAGCGGCCGGACCTTTCGGAGGCCCGGCTCGCCGCCGAACGCATCATACGGGACGGCCATCGGGCCGGCGACGTAATCGCTAGCATCAGGGCGATGGCGAAGAAGTCCGCACGCGAGCCATCGCTACTCCGCCTCGATCAGATCGTCCTGGAGGTGCTACAGCTCACCCGCAACGAACTCGACCGATATGCAGTGGTCGTGGAGACGCAGTTCGCCGAATACGCCATCGAAGCGATCGCGGATCGCGTTCAGATGCAGCAGGTCATTCTCAACCTTGTGATGAACGCCATCGAAGCCATGGCGGCCCCCGGTGGAGAAAATCGCGTGCTCCGCATCACATCGCACGTGTCGGAATCAAACTTCGTCGCGATCTCAGTGGCAGATACCGGGCCAGGCATAAGCCCTGCTGTCGTCGAGCGGGTGTTCGACGCCTTCTTCACAACCAAGCCCGACGGGATTGGCATCGGCCTCTCAATCTGCCGCACCATCGTCGAGACGCACGGGGGCGGCCTCACCGTAGCAGCGAACCACCCGCACGGAAGTGTCTTCACCTTCACCGTGCCCCGGTTCGCAGAGAGGATCCAAATTGACTCCGCTTGACGAGACCACGCCAACTGTCGCCGTCATCGACGATGACGCAAGCGTGCGTGAGGCG
>DASVUA010000117.1:0-10898 GCA_036387295.1 Thermoanaerobaculia bacterium
TGTCGTTCACCGGGACCGGCTTCTCTTCGCCCTTTTCGTCGCCGCGCAGTTTCGTCGAGGCGACCGTCACTTTGACGACGTACTTGCCGTCTGCGCGCTTCGTCGACGTCACCGTGCGGGTCTGGTTGTCATAGAGCGTAATGCGCTCGAAGAGATCGGTGATCAGTTCCTGATGCTCCGGGCCCGCTTCGGCCCGGAAGTAACGGACCAGCTCTGCGCCGGTGGTGTACGGGGGGCCGGAGAAACCGTGATCGCGGATGAATTTCGCGAGGGCGCGGTTCACTGCCTCTTCGCCGATCGCGTCGCGCAGCGCGTACATCACGAGCGACCCCTTGCGGTAATGGATGTACCCCTGGTCCTCGACCAGCACCAGCGGCTTCTCGGCGATCAGCTCGCTGCCGCGGTCGCGCAGATAACGGTCGAGCTCATACCGAAGGAACTTCTGCATCTTGTCGCGGCCATACTCCTTCTCCATCACCATGAGCGCGGAGTACTGCGCCATCGTTTCGACGATCATCGTCGAGCCCTGCACATTGCCGCCGATCACCTGGTGCGCCCACCACTGGTGCGCGACCTCGTGTGCCGTGATGTAGAAGACGTAGTCGATCTTTTCCTTGTCCCGCAGGTCGGCCACAAAGCCGATCGACTCGGAGAAGGGAATGGTGTTCGGGAACGACTGCGCGAATGTGCGGTAACCGGGGAACTCGAGAATGCGCACCTGTTTGTGCTGATACGGCGAGAAGTTCTTCGTAAAGTACTCGAGCGACTTTTTCACCGAGAAAATCATCCGGTCGACGTTGTACGCGTGCTTGGCGTCGTAATAGATCTCGATCGGGATCCCGTTCCACTGATCCTTTTTCACTTCATAGCGCGCGGAGAGATACGACCAGAAGCTGAGGATGGGCGAGGTGGTCTTGTAGTGAAAGTAACGGCGGCCGTTCTGTGTCCAGGTTCGTTGCAGGTAGCCCGGCGCGAGCGCGGTCTGATCGGCCGAGGTGCTGACCGTCGTGTCGAGGTTGATCCAGTCGGCATCGCGGGAGATTTGATTGTTCATCCGCGCCTGCATGTCGGTCGGCGGCTTCATCCGCTCGAGCGGCTTCAGCCCGTATTTGCGCCGTTTGTTGCGGTCCTGCAGCTCGATGCCGGACTGATAGCCGAACATCGGAAAGAAGTCGTTGTTGTTGATGAACGTACCGTTCTCGACCACCGAAACATTCGCATCGCTGTTGACGAACCCTTCCGCTGCCCATGAGGTATGAAAGGAGACCGGCATTTGCGCGCCGGGTGCGAGCGGTGTGGCGAGGTTGTAGATCCAGTAGCCGCGCTCCCGATCGGCGCTCTCGAGTTTGCCGCCCGGAATCGTCACGTCCGTCCGATCGAGTTTGTTGTCCAGGACGATGTGCAGTTTCGAGATCGGGGCCTGGGTCTTGTTCTGTACGATGTAGCGACCGCGTACCTCCACAGCGCGCCGTTCCGGGTGAATGTCTACGTCCGCTTTGACGTCGATGATGCGCGGCTGCGGGATGCTCTCGTATTTCTTGTACCGTTTCTCGACGTCCGCCTGCAGCTTTTCGCGGTCTTTCGTCGTGCGGTATTCATTGAGGACGTTCGTGTTGTAGAAGATGTAGCAGCCGGTTGTGACGAATCCGGCGAAGAACAGCACCAGCAGCGCCGCGACCGGTTTGGCGAAGCGCTGTTTCGCAATCGAGATCCGCTGCTTCCACCCGGTCTCTGTTCCACGGAGCCATAAGAGATGCGCAAGCACCAGTCCGGTGGCGACGAGCAGCAGCCAGTAGCCGTAAAAGGCCGTAATCGGCTTCACATAGTGGCCGAAGCCATTCATGTCGGAGTACTGAAACGGCGGCGCGCTCGCGTAGCGGTAGAGGCGATGCTCGAAATCGATCGCCACCAGGACGCGCGAGATGATGAACCACACCATCACGCCGAGAAACCCGACGAATTTATTGGTGAAGAACACCTGCATGAGGAACGCGAGCGCCGCGAGGAGAATGAACCAGGTCCCTTCGCGCAGGAAGAGCCCCTGCACGTACAGCAGCGGCTCCAGATTCGTGTAGCCCTTGGCCAACTGAATGAGAATCGCGGTGAGCATTGCAACCGCGAGCGAAGTGAAGACGACCAGCACGAGTGCGCACGCCTTCGACGCCCAGATGACCCAGGTCGGCGTCGGCATCGCGTCATGCACGTCGTGCATCTTCAACGTGCGCTCGCGCCACACGATATCTCCGGCGTAGAAGGCAGCAATGAGCAGTGCGAAGATGCCGAACGCGCCGTCGATGACCCCGATCATCATCGCCGTCGTCGGGTAGACGTCAGTGCCGAACATCGAGCCGGCGGCCGTCGAATTGCCCCAGATGTTCGCGACGCCGAGGCCGAGCATGATGATGAACGGGATGCTCTTGTAGACCGCAACCGCTTCACGCAAAGCGGCGGCCGAAAAGACGCGCCACGATGCCGCGCCGCCGAACGTCTGAGTGACCGCGGGGAGCGCGAGCTGCACGCGCTCGCCCGGCTCCGTCGCGATTGCCGCCGCACGGCGCGCTTTCTTGCGCGACTTGCGAGTGCCGGCGCTGAAGGTGAATTTCCAGTACGCGAAGGCGAGGATCGCCAGCGCAACGGCGGTCCAGAGAATTCGGTTCCAGAGGAAAACACCTTCCAGCGGCAGGAGTTTCGTGTTCTTGTCGAAGACGGTCCAGTAGCGCGTGGCGATCGAGAAGGCATTGAAGCCGAATGGATCGAGGAGGCCAGCGACCATCTCGTTTTCGATGTCTTCCAGCATCGAGCCCGCAATGCCGTAAGCGACGAAGAAAGCGACGACGCTCGCATACGTCGCCATGAGGCTGCGGGTGAGGGCCGTGACGGCAAAGAAGATCGCGCCGCAGAGCAACAGGTTGGGCAGCACGAGCACCAGGACGGAGTAGATATAAGGCCAGAGCTCGAACGGGCCGAGGCGCTCTTTCTCGATCCACGGCATGAGGCTGCCGATGATGATCGCGAGCGCGACGCCGAGATACACAAGCACCGCAACGATGAGCGATCCGCTGAAGCGCCCTCCGAGGTATTGAGCTTTTGTGACGGGCGAGCTGAAGAAAAGCTCGTCGGTATGTAATTCGAAATCGCGGTGAATGGCGTTGGCAACGAACGCGGTGGTCGTCAGTACGCCGAAAATGCTCATCACCAGCAGGAATTGCATGATGACGAACGGTGCATTGCGATTGATCGCGCCGACCGCGCCGCCGATCTGCACGCCGTCCGAGGTGACGGCGCCGAACGTCAGGAGAAAGTAGACGGTGAGGAGGATGTAGAAGAGCGGCGCTTTGAGGTGGTACTTCAGCTCGAACTTCGTAATCGCGCTGAACATTTATGCGGCCACCGGTTGCGCGTGGTGCAGGGTCGAAAAGTAAACGTCTTCCAGGCTGGCGGCGACCGGCTCGAATCCATCCGGCCGCGTGTCGCTATAGACGTGCACGACGGTTCTGCCGCCGACGAGACGCGTGGAAATGACTGCGTGCTCTTTCTGGAACGTCGCGAGCTCGTCTTTGCTCACGATGCGCTTCCAGATCTTTCCTTCCACATTTCGCATCGCCTCGGCCGGCTCACCTTCGGCCAGCACGCGGCCGCCCGAGATGATGGCCATGCGCGAGCAGAGATCGCTCACGTCTTCCACGATGTGGGTAGAGAGGATGACGATGACGTTCTCGCCGATCTCCGCGAGAAGGTTATGGAAGCGAACGCGCTCGCCTGGATCGAGCCCGGCGGTCGGCTCGTCGACGATGATCAGCTTCGGGTTGCCGAGGAGTGCCTGCGCGATGCCGAACCGCTGGCGCATGCCGCCGGAAAACGTGCCGAGGTTCTGCTTCCGCACGTCGTGCAGATTGACGCGGCGGAGCAGCGCCGACACGACGTCTTTGCGCTCGCCTTTCTGGTGAATGCCTTTCAGGATTGCGAAATGGTCGAGCAGCGACTCGGCCGAGACCCGCGGATAGACGCCGAACTCCTGCGGGAGATAGCCGAGAACGCGGCGGACGTCGTCTTTCTGGCGAAGGACGTCGATGTCGCCGAGCGTGATGCTGCCCGAGTCGGCTTCCTGCAGCGTGGCGATCGTGCGCATGAGCGTCGATTTGCCGGCACCGTTCGGACCGAGCAGACCGAACATCCCGGTTGGGATCGTGAGGTCTACATTCTGGAGAGCTTTGAGCCGGTTCGTGTACGTCTTGGAGAGACCCTGAATGCGCAGTTGTAGGGACATGGGCGTGCATACGGACCGAGCGGCGGAAGGTTGCGACACCACCGGGCGACCGAGGTACGATCGTTTCGATGGAAGTCGAGGACTTCAGGCGGCTGCTGGAAGAGAGTGCCGCGCAGACGCGCGCGCACATGGACGCCGTCGCCGCGCAACTCCGTCGCGACCTCGCCTCGCGCGAAGAGATGCACAACGAGTTCGCGAATGTGCGCGGAGAACTCGCGAACATCCACGGAGAGATGCGTGACGAGTTCGCAAATGTGCGCGGAGAGATGCGCGACGAGTTTGGAGCGGTGCGCGGCGAACTCGCCAATCTGCGGGAGGAGACGCATCAGGAGTTCGGCGCTGTTCGCGGAGAGATGGCCCACATGCGTGCCGAAACGCAGCACGAGTTCGGAGCAGTGCGCGGCGAGCTCGCGAGTCTGCGCGAGGACACGCATCAGGAGTTCGGAGCTGTTCGCGGACAGATGGCTGAGATGCGCGCCGAAACGCAGCACGAGTTCGGAGCAGTGCGCGGCGAGCTCGCGAGTCTGCGCGAGGAGACGCATCAGGAGTTCGGCGGTGTTCGCGGAGAAATGGCGCAGGCGCGCGGCGAAACGCAGCACGAGCTCGGAAACGTCCGCGGAGAGATGGCGCAGATGCGGGCGGATATGACCGATCACTTTGGCGCGCTGTTCGAGTACCTCGAGTCGAAGATCGAGATCGTCGTCGAAAGCCTGTCGATGGTCGACGAAAAACTCGATCGGCGCACAGCGCTTCTGGACGACAAACTTGATCGGGGCTTCGAGGATACGCGGGGCGTGATCCGCTTTGCGTACCGCGACCTCGACCACCGCGTGACGGTGCTCGAGCAGCGATGACGCTCGCGGTTCGTCAGCCCCACGGCTTGACGTCGTGCGCGATCGGCTTGACGGTCTTGAGGTAGTCGTAGATCGCGCCGAGGTCGTCGTCCGTCATTCCGGAGAACGAGATCCACGGCATGAGCGTGTTCTTGCCGTCCTTCGCTGGTGGCGCTGTCGCCGCGGTGAAGTTCGAGTAGGCGCGGAAGCGTGCAATGAACTCTTCTTTCGTCGCTCTTCCCATCCAGGTCGACGGATGCGGCGTGATGTTGGCCGTCGTCACATTGAAATAGGGCGTGTGCATCTCGAACCCGCCGGCGAGCTCCATCCCCGGAATCGGCTGCTCCCTTTTGTCGCGCGGTGTATGGCATTCGACGCAGCTGCCGATCGACACGAGGTACTTGCCGTACGCGATGCGGTCGCTGCGATCCGGAGCGGCGACCGGCGCGGTGAGCGGCTGGGGGATGAACGTTTCGATGAAGTTCAGCGGCACGTTTAGCGTCTTCTCGGGCTCCGCGTAACGCTGCGGCTTCAGCGTGCGGAGGAATGCGACGATCGCGTTCGCATCCTCGTCGCTGAGGTTGCGCAGGTGGCCATACGGCATGATGGGGAAGAGCGCGTTGCCGCGACGGTCGACGCCTTCACGGATCGCGCGGATGATCTCGCCATCGGTCCAGGTGCCGAGACCTGTCTCACGGTCGGGTGTGATGTTCGACGCGGCGAGCACGCCGGGGAAGTGGCTCTTCGAATCCCACACGAAGCCGCCCACACCCTCGCGCCCCGGCTTGAACGGCAGGCCGTAGGCGACGACACGTTCGGAATGGCAGTCGAAGCAGACGCCGACGTGTCGCACGAGATACTGTCCGCGCGCGACACGCTCCGGCGTCGCCGCCACTTTCGCGACGCTCGCGGGGCGCTGCGCCGGTTTACGCAGCGAGAGGTAAGAGACTCCGGCTGCGGCGAGTGCAGCGACAGCGAGCACAAGAATCCCAACAACCTTGCGCAGGGTTTTCATGGATGTTCCTCGGACGTGAGTTGTGCCGCGTATTCTACGATACCCACATGACCGTCGACTCTCCGCTCGGCCTTCTCAGCATCGCCACCGATGCGCACGGCCGCCTCACACAAATCCACTTCGGCGAGCGCGACTTCGAAAGCGGCAGTTGCGACTTCGTCGTCACGCAGCTCCGCGAATACTTTGCCGGCACTCGCAAGACGTTCGACATCGAGCTCGCACCGAAGGGGACGCCGTTCCAGCTGGATGTCTGGAAGGCTCTGTGTGACATTCCGTATGGAGAGACGATCACATACGCTGAGCTCGCGCGCCGCATCGGCAGACCCAACGCGGTGCGCGCGGTCGGCGCCGCGAACGGCGCGAATCCGATTCCGGTCATCGTGCCGTGTCATCGTGTGATCGGCTCGAACGGGACGTTGACCGGATACGGCGGCGGAATCGCACACAAGCAGTTTCTGCTCGCCCTCGAAGGAAGGAGATTGTTCTGATGCTGACACTGATTCTCGCCGCCACGCTGGCGGCAAATACCGAGCAAGTACTCGCACGCTACGACGCGCAGGAGGCGAAGCACCTCGTGCCGATGCTCGTCGAAGTGGTCCGGTTTCCGACGCACCAGTTCGACCAGGAAGCACATCGCGCGCAGAAGGCGTGGCTGATGAAAGCGGCGGCCGACATGGGTTTCACCGCACGCGATGCCGGGAAGATCACGGAGATCGAGTTGGCCGGTCCCGCGAACGCTCCCGTCCTGGGCCTTGTGATTCATGGCGACGTGCAGCCTGCCGAGCCCGACGCCTGGTCGTTCCCTCCCTTCGCGGGGAAGGTCGAGAACGGCTACGTCCTCGGACGCGGCGCCGCTGACGACAAAGGTCCGCTCATTCAGGCGCTGCTCGCCATGAAGTCGCTCAAGGAAAGCGGCCTGCCGCTGACGCACACGGTTCGTCTGCTCGTCGGGAGTGAAGAAGAATCTTCGGCCGGTGAGATGGCCGAGTATCTGAAGAACCACAAAGCGCCCGATTACTCGCTCGTTCTCGATTCTGAGTTCCCGGTGGTCGTCGGGGAGAAGGCGTGGGACGGGCTGGCGCTCGTCGCGCCGCTCGCCTCGCGCGACACGAAGAAGCCGTACGACGTGGTCTCGATCGACGCCGGGCTCGCGCCGAGCATCGTGCCCGACCGGGCCGAAGTGACGCTGCGCTGGAGGGGAGAGAATCCCAACTGGCGCAAGCTCGCGAATTCATTGCGCGGGATCCGGATGGCGGAAGGGACGCGCCTCGTCATCGGCGATGAAGACGGCGATACGTTGCGCATCGTCGCGTACGGCAAGTCGGCCCATTCCGGGGTGAATATCGAGGGTGGCCGCAATGCGCTGGTCGCTCTCGCGCGCGTGCTCGAAGGAAAACTGCCGGCCGGTGGCGCCGACGATCTCCTCATGTTCGCGCGCGCCGCTGGAACGGATCTTCACGGACGAGGGCTGGGGATCCTGGACAATGACCCGGTTTGGGGCCGCTACGACGTGAACGTCGCGACCGTGAAGCCGAAGGAGAACGATCCCGCTTCCGCGGTGCTGTTCATCAACATCCGCCGCACGCCGCCGCGCACCGCGGCAGATGCGAAAAACTACTTCGCGCACTTTGTGCGGATGTTCAATGCGGCGACGCAGGCGAAGCTCACGTTTGCGACCGAGCTTTCGTACTTTCAGGACGAGCCGCTCGTATTCAACCCCAACGCGAAACTGGTGCGCCGCCTGATGAACGTCTACGCGACTGCGACCGGCGAGAAGAACCCGAAGCCCGCGATTTCAGGCGGCGGGACGTACGCAAAACGCCTCCCGAACTCGATCGCGTTCGGCATGTGGTTTCCCGGCAAGCCGTACCCCGGCCACGACGTCGATGAGAAGATGCCGATCGCTGATCTCGAGCGCGGCACGAGAGTGCTGATCCACGCGCTGGTCGACATTGCCACGGGCGAGAAAATCGAAGGAGCGTTCGCGCCTTAGCTCAGCAACTTCGTCGTGAGGCGCATCGCGCCGCAGGAATCTCCAGTGCGCTTCGGCCGCCGCGGGATAACCCGGCGGTCGTCGCGTTTTGGCAGGATAGAGTGTGCGGCGAAGAGACAATGCTCGCCAACTTCATCGCAGGCACGAAACGGCTGGTCGTTCTCACCGGCGCCGGCTGCAGTACCGAGTCCGGCATTCCGGATTACCGCAGCCCCGGAGGTGCGTGGACGCGGCACAAGCCGATCTACTTCAGCGCGTTCGTCCGGAGCGCCGAGGTGCGCCGGTTTTACTGGGCGCGCAGTTTTCGCGGGTGGCCGAAGTTCGAGCGCGCGCGGCCGAACGACGCGCATCGCGCGCTGGCCGAGCTCGAATCGCGCGGGTTCGTCCATCAACTCATCACGCAGAACGTCGATGACCTGCATCAGGAAGCAGGCAGCCGCGCGGTCGTGCAGTTGCACGGACGCAATCGCCTGGTGGTTTGTCTCGACTGCGGTGGCGAGATCCCGCGCGGCGAAATGCAGGAGCGGCTCGCCGCGCTCAATGCAGACTGGCTGCAGGCGGCGCCGTGGGACGCGTTGAACGGCGAGGAAGCCGACTTTGCTCCTGACGGCGATGCCGCGGTCGCGCGCGAGCTCGTCGGCGGCTTTCAGGTTCCCGAATGTCATCGCTGCGGCGGCGTGCTGAAGCCGGCGGTGGTGTTCTTCGGCGAGTCGGTCCCTCCGGCGAAAGTCAGCTATGCGATGGGACGCGTGGACGAAGCAGACGCACTGCTGGTCGTCGGCTCTTCGCTCACCGTCTGGTCGGGTTTCCGTTTCGCGAAACGGGCGGCAGAGCGGGGGATTCCAATCGCCATCCTCAACATCGGACCGACGCGTGCCGACGATCTCGCCACATTGAAGATCGAAGAAACGTGTGGCGCCGCGCTCAGCGCCGCAGTTCGAGCAATGTGATCTCCGGCGTCATGCCTAGGCGAAAGGGAAAGAGCCAGTAGCCCGTGCCGGTGTTGATGTAAAGCTGCGTCGGCGGCACGTCGTACAGCCCCATGTGGTAGCGCAGAAAGACGCCGGCGAGCGACCAGCCGAGCGGCCGGATTCCGAATTGTCCCCCGTGAGTGTGTGCGGACAACTGCAAAGGCGCGCCGCGGCGGCGTGCTTCCTCGAGAATGTTGGGCTGGTGCGAGAGCACGACCGGAATCGCCGTCGCCGGTTTGCCGGCCAATGCGCTCGCGAGATCCGGCATGAGCGGGCTCTCATCATCGATCTGCCGCGCCGCCCGGTCGGATACGCCGGCGATCCAGAGATCGCGCACCGCCACACCTTCGTTGACCAGCAGGCGGATGCGGCTCCCGCGCATCGCGGCGATCACCGCCGTCGGATCGCCGTACATCTCGTGATTCCCGAGCACCGCGTACAGCGGAATGGCCGGCGGGAGCGTCCGCGCGCCGCCGAGCAGTTTCGGCACAAAGTGCGGATCGTCGTCGATGAGATCGCCCGCGATCAGTACCGCGTCCGGTTGCAGCGCCCCCGCGGTGCTGAAGATCCGGTCGAGCCGCGAAGCGCGCGTGAACAGCCCCACGTGCAGATCGCCCATCAGCGCGAGCCGCGTCCCTTCACTCGCTGCCGGCAGTCCGGGGAGGCGCACGGTCACGCGCTCGATCCGCAGCGGTACGGTGGCATGGTAGTAGCCGGCCGCGAACGCGATCGCGCCGCCGGCGAGAAAGAGGCGCGACGGCCAGCGCGCGAATTGCGGAAACGGCGTCGCGCGGAACGGAATCCACGCGAGGAGGAGCAGGAAAACGAAGGCGGCGTAAAGAATCGCGAACGACGTCCAGCCGAACCAGATCGGCCCGAGCGTCGCGCGGATGAAGCGCATGAGCGGCGTCGAGCTGCGCAGGAGCGGAAAGAACAGCCACATCAGATTCCCGGCGATCACCGCACCGAGAAAAACGCGCTTGCGGCGCGGATGAATGCGTCCGAGCTGCCGGTACGTGATCCAGTTGAACGGGAGGAAAACGACCAGCGCGATCGCGAGGAAAATCAGAACCCGGGTCATCCGGCCGGCGAGTATATTCGCGCGCGATGGCGCACTACGACCTCCCTCTCGACCTCCCGCACGCCGGCCGTGTGGCGGGCCGCATCCTCGAACTGCTGGAGCGGCATTGCGAAGAGCACGGCATCGACGCACCCGATGTGTTCGATCCGGCGGAACGTCTCGACGCGATGCTCTTCATCTACGTCGAGCGCGACGAGAATCCGCCCGACGTCGAAGGTCGTGCGGCGCGAGAAAAGGCGGCCGCTCTCGCGCGCCAGCTCGTCGCGGCTCTCGAGGCCGCCGACATCCGCGGCGATCGCCTCGGCCAGTACGTCCGCAACCTTTTCGAATGTCTCGAGCTCGGAGAGGAAGGTGCACAGATCTCGTTGCGCGCCGGCGAGAATCCCGACTCCGTCCAGCGGCCGTAGCCGCGCTGCGGCTATGGCACCGCTCTGTACGCGGGAGATTTTACGTCGCGAATGATCGTGACAGGCGGGTCGCACGAGTAAACTGCGGCTCGGAATGAGCTCCCCGAGAACGGCTCTCATCATCGAAGACGATCCCGTCTATCAGGAGCTCTACGCCGAGGCGCTGAAGCGCTCGCACTGGTTCTCCGTGCTCGCGCGCGACATCTACGAAGCGCGGTCGCTGCTCGAACAGCGAATGTACGACGCCTACATCATCGACCTGCACCTCCCGGGCGCATTTGCGGGGGAGGTCGTGCAACTGGTCCTCTCGCGTGACTCCGAGGCGCGCGCG
>DASVUA010000118.1:0-1789 GCA_036387295.1 Thermoanaerobaculia bacterium
CACGGCACGCCCGCGGCGTCCGCGGCGATCGAGTCGATGATCGCGCTGATCGACGAGACGATCGTCACGGTGCGGCGCGTGGCGACCGAATTGCGCCCGGCAATCCTCGACGACTTCGGCTTCCGAGCCGCGCTCGAGCTCGAACTGGCCGGATTGCAGAAGCGCTCCGGCGTCAAACACTCGATCCATTTCTCCCCGCCCGGGCTGGAGATCGATCGCGAACATGCGACGACGCTCTACCGCATCGTGCAGGAGTCGCTGACGAACGTGGCCCGTCACGCCGGCGCGACGTTCGTCAGCGTCTCGGTCGACCTGCACGGCGATTCGATTGTGCTCGAGATCGCGGACAACGGACGCGGCATCTCGCCGGACGAGCTTTCGCACAGTTCGTCGCTCGGAATCATCGGCATTCGCGAGCGCGCGTTCGAGCACGGCGGCGACGCGGATGTGCGCCGCGGCGCGGACGGCGGTACGGTCGTTTCGGTGCGCTTACCGGTGATCGGAGCCTCGGGATGAGGATCATCATCGCGGACGATCACGCCATCGTACGCCGCGGGCTGCAGCAGATCATCGCCACGCGCGCCGGCTGGCACGTGGTGGGCGAAGCGGCCAGCGGCGACGAGCTCCTCGATCTGGTGCGCCGCACCGTCGCCGACGTGCTCGTGCTCGACGTCTCGCTCGGCGACCGGAGCGGGATCGATCTCCTCGCCCCGATCCGCGAGCAACACCCCACTCTCCCGATTCTCATGCTCAGCATGTATGCCGAGGAGCACTACGCCATCCGCTCGCTCCGCGCCGGCGCGTCCGGCTACATCCAGAAAGATCGCCCGCCGGAGGAATTGCTCGACGCGATCGAGCGCGTCTTTGCAGGACGGAAGCACGTCAGCGACGCGGTGATGGAACAGATGGCCGCGACAATCCTCGGCGCGAATCCGGAGCATCCGCACGAGCAACTTTCCGCGCGCGAGTTTCAGGTCTTCAGCCTCATCGCCGCCGGACATTCGATCAGCGAGATTGCCGATATCATTCACGTCAGCGTGAAAACCGTCAGCACCTACCGCACACGCATCCTCGAGAAAACCGGCTTTCGGACGAACGCCGACATCATCGCGTACGCGATCCGCAACGGGTTGATGTGACCGGCGTCCACCTCTACTGGACCGAAGTCGCAGACCGCGGTTACGAAGAGCTCCTGCCGCGCGTGCGCACGCTGCTCGACGAGTCGGAGCTTGCACGCGCGGCGCGATTCCTGTTCGAGCGCGACCGCGTGCTCTTTGCGACGACGCACGCGTTTCTGCGGATCGTGCTCGCGCGGCACACCGGCGGCGCGCTGACGTTTGTGGCGACCGATCACGGAAAGCCGGAACTGACCGACCGGCGCGTCCGCTTCAATCTTTCGCACACGCGTGGCCTCGTCCTCGTCGGCATCACCGGCAGCGCCGATCTTGGTGTAGATGTCGAGGTGATCGACGAACGCAACCGCGAACGAGGCCTGCACTCGCTCGCCGCACGCGTTTTCACGGAACGGGAGCGCCGCACCTGGACCGGCGGCGCGGAGTGGTTCTATGAGCGCTGGACGATGAAAGAGGCCTACATCAAAGCGCGCGGCTTCGGACTGACGCTCGACCTGCAGGCGTTCGGATTCCGCGACGAAGAGCCACGGCTAGATTGCCATCCCGAATTCGACGACCCCGCACAATGGCAGTTCCACACCTTCACGCCCACCCAGACCCATCGAGCCGCCGCCGCAATCCGAGTCGCGCCCGGCGAGCGCGTGCAGTGGTCGGTA
>DASVUA010000119.1:0-2464 GCA_036387295.1 Thermoanaerobaculia bacterium
AAGGAAAGCGGTGGCTCTGCCACCGCACTCCAAACTAGTCAGCGGTGCGGCACGACGCGCAGCAAAGCCACAACGCGGCGACGGTGCACGACTCGACAGCGCCCCGCGGCAACGGGCAACGGGCAACGGGCAACCGACCGACAACCGCAACCGACAACACGACAACTGACAACTGACAACCCGCCACCCCCTCCACCTCGCAATGGCGCGCTTCGCGCAAGCCGTGTCGGCGGTGGATGAATCGGCGGTCAAGGTCCCGCCTCGCGTGCTGGCGATTGCGTTGGTGGCGTTGCTGCTCGCCCTTGGCGTCGGGAGTGCGTTCGTGCGGCTGGCGGACCGGCGTGGGATCGAGGCGCGCCGTCGTGCGGCCAGCGACGCGGCGGCGGCGACGTCTCTGCGTGTCGAGCGGCAGATCGACGCCGCGTTCGCATCGGCGTCGACCGTCGCGGCGCTGCTCCGCTCCGGTGCCGCCACCGACTTTCGCACCATTGCCGCCGAGGCAACGCAGCGCGGCGGCGTGGCGGGAGTGGAGATCATCGAGAACGGCGCAGTCGTTCAGGTCGAGCCGGCGCTGCCCGGCGAGCAGGGGCAGGCGGCATTCAGCGCCCCTGCGCCTCCCGCGGCGAACGAGATCCTGGCGATGCCCGACGCGCGCCGTCTGCGTGCCTGCGTCCGCGTCGCGCCGGGCGATGCGCGCTTTGCCGCCGCGATCGTTGATGTCGGCGAGCTGCTCGCCGGAAGCGGTCTCGCCGAGCTGCAGGAGAACGGCTACGAATATCGCTTGACCGCCTCTGACACGCTCTCGAGCCGCAGCGTCGTGATCGGCCGCTCCTCGCCACTCGAATTCGAAGAACCGGTGGTGTCGTCGTTCGACGTGCCGCAGGGACGCTGGAAGCTCGAAGTCGCACGCCGCGAAGGCTGGCGCATGCCGGGCGAGCGGACGCGTGAGCTCGCGATCGTGCTCATCGCCAGCATTCTCTTCGCCCTCTTCGTCTACGACATGCTGCGCCGCCCGTACGTGCTCGAGCGCGAAGTCGAGCTGCGCACGCGCAAGATCGTGGAGACCAATCGCCGCCTCACCGGCGAGATCGAACAGCGCCAGCGCGCCGAAGAACAGGTCGTGCACGAAGCGACGCACGACCGTCTGACCGCGCTGCCGAATCGCGTCTACCTGCGCGATCGTGTCGCGCGTGCGCTCGACCGCGCGAAGACGGCCGATTCCGTCGGCTTCGGCGTGCTGGTGATCGACGTCGATCGCTTCACCGACGTGAACGACGGCCTCGGGCACGACGTCGGCGACGAGCTGCTGACGCTCGTCGCGCGCCGCCTGCAGAGTTGCATCCGCATGGGCGACGTGCTGGCGCGCGTGGGCGGCGACGAGTTCGCGATCCTGACCTTGGCCATCGATCCCGCCGACATCACGCGCATCGCACAACGCTCGCAGGAAGCGCTCGAAGTGCCGTTCGACGTGCGCGGCCATCGCGTGCAGATGTCGGGCAGCATCGGCATTGCGCTGAGCGCGAGCGGCTACACGGCCGCGGATGAGTTACTGCGCGACGCCTATCTCGCGCTGAATCGCGCGCGGCAGCAGGGCGGCGGGACGCAGGTCTTGTTCGATCCGAAGATGCAGGAGCAGGCGGCCGCGGCGCAGAAGATCGAGGCCGAGCTGCGCATCGCGCTGGAAAACGGCGAGCTGCGCACCTACTTTCAGCCGATCGTCTCGCTCGCCACAGGCCGCATCACCGGCTTCGAAGCGCTGGTGCGCTGGATCAGTCCGACGCGCGGCTTCGTCTCGCCCGCGGCCTTCATTCCGGTGGCGGTGTCGACGGGTCTCATCATTCCGCTCGATCAATGGATGATGCGCGAAGCCGCGCGGCAGGTGCATGCGTGGAACACACGCTTGCAACTCGATCCGCCGCTCACGATCAGCGTGAACGTCTCCGGCCGCCGCCTCGGGCAGAAGGAGCTGATCGACGACGTCCGGAACACGCTGAGTGACACCGGCATCAGCACCCGCTCGCTCCGTCTCGAGATCACCGAGGGGGAGATGATGGAACGGCCGGACGAAGTGCTGGCGATTCTCAGCGAGTTGAAGCGGATGGACATCACGCTTCTCGTCGACGACTTCGGCACCGGCTACTCGTCGCTCAGTTACCTGCACCGCTTCCCGATCGACATCGTGAAGATCGACCAGTCGTTCGTTCGCCGCATGCACGAAAGTCCGAAAGACGAAGAGATCGTTCGGGCGGTCATCAACCTCAGCGCCACCCTCGGCCTGCGCGTCGTGGCCGAAGGAATCGAAACGGCCGAACACCTCGCCCGACTGCGCGAGCTCGGCTGCGACTACGGCCAGGGCTACCTCTTCTCGAAACCCGTCGACGCCGCCGGCATCGAGGTGCTGCTCGAGGCGGGGAAGGTGTGGTGATCGCGCGTCGTCGTATTTGAGACTAGTGGAGCGGCGGGG
>DASVUA010000120.1:0-3628 GCA_036387295.1 Thermoanaerobaculia bacterium
AATGGGCGGTGACCAGCGCGGCCGCCTGGCTCGGGGTGAAACCGGAGCAGGTGAAGGTCAACGTCACGATGCTCGGCGGCGGTTTCGGACGCCGTTCCAAGCCCGACTTCGTGCTGGAAGCGGTGCAGATCTCGAAAGCCACCGGCACGCCGGTGAAAGTGCAGTGGACGCGCGAGGACGACATCCAGCACGACTACTACCGTCCCCAGAGCCTGCAGCGCATCACCGCGTCACTCGACGCCGACAACAAGATCTCCGCGTGGCATCACCGCATGGCCGGGCCGTCGATCATCACCTTCATGGAGCCCGACACGAAGACGCCGGAGCTGAGCGAGATCGGCGGCGTGGAAGACATGCCCTACGACATCCCGAACTTCAAGGTCGACTTTGCGGTCGCCACCTCGGGCGTCTCGCGCGGCTGGTGGCGTGCGGTCGAAGATTCGATCAACGGTTTCGTCATGAACTCGTTTCTCGACGAGCTCGCGCATGCGAGCGGCCGCGACCCGATCGACCTGCGCCTCTCGCTCATCCCCAAAGGCTTCGTCGAAAAGTTCGAAGGAGAGAACGCGCGGCCGCATCCGTGGCCGTATCGAAGCGATCGGTTTCGCGCGGTGATCGAGACCGCGCGCGAAAAGTCGGGATGGGGCAAACCGCTGCCGGCCGGACGCGCACACGGCTTTGCCGCGCATTACTCGTTCTTCACGTACGCCGCGCAGGTCGCCGAGGTCTCGATGGGTGAGGATGGGATGCCGAAAGTGCACAAAGTCGTGTGCGCGATGGACTGCGGCATCGCCGTCAATCCGGAAGGCGTGCGCGTGCAGGTCGAAGGGGCGATCGTCTACGGTCTCGCCGCCGCGCTCGCGCAGAAGATCACGATCGAAAACGGCCGCGTGCAGCAGTCGAACTTCATCGACTTTCCGTTGTTGAACATGAGCCAGATGCCGGAAGTCGAGGTCTACATCATGCCGAGCGCCGAGCCGCCGACCGGCACAGGCGAGCCCGGCCTGCCGCCGATCGCACCGGCCGTCACGAACGCCATGTTCAAGCTCACAGGAAAACGGGTGCGAACCTTGCCGTTGACGACGTAAGAGTGGAGCGGCGGGCTTTAGCCCGCCGAGCAATCGTCGGCGGGCTGAAGCCCGCCGCTCCACCAAACGAACTTGGCGTAAGCGACGACGACACATGCACGAGATCGACAAAGTCATTCACGCCTGCCGCACCATCGAGCGTGGGGTCGTCGTCACCGTCATCCGCACGCAGGGCTCGACATATCGCCGTACCGGCGCGCGGGCGGTGATCAGCGAGACAGGTGCGGCGTTCGGAGCGATCAGCGGCGGATGTCTGGAGAAGGATCTCGCCGAGCGCATTCGCCCGTGGCTCGCGGAGATGAAGCCGCTCATCGTTTCGTACGACTCGACGCGTCCGAGCGACGTGGTGTTCGGCCTCGGCCTCGGCTGCCGCGGCATTCTCGACTTGCTGGTCGAGCCGTTCGACGATGCGCATCCGCCGCGCCTGCGCGAGTTTCGCTGGAACGGACGCGAGCCGGTCGAATGGATCACGACGCTGCCGAACGGCGAGGTGCTGCTCGAGTTGATCCGGCCGCAGCGCAGCCTGGTCGTCTTCGGCGGCGGTGCGGACGTCGATCCGGTGATTGCGCTCGCGCGGCAGATCGGCTGGCGTGCGGACGTCGTCACGACGCGCGATCCGATCGAGCTGGGCGACTACGACGCCGCCGTCGTCATGACTCACAACTTCATGCGAGACGTCGAGCTGCTGCCGCGCTTGATGGGGTCGCAGCTCGCTTACGTCGGCCTTCTCGGACCCAAATCGCGCGGCGATGAGTTGTTCGCCGAGACCCGCCTGTCGCGCGACCGCCGCGTACACAGCCCGATCGGTCTCGACCTCGGCAGCGAGACGCCGGAAGAGATCGCGCTCTCGATCGTCGCCGAGATTCAGGCCGTGCTCAATCGCCGCTCCGCGCGCGCCTTGCGCGAGCTGCAGGCGCCCATTCACGCGCCGCTCGATCCGGCAGAGACGTGCGTGTAGTCGCCATCGTTCTCGCCGCCGGTTCGTCCTCGCGCCTCGGCCGGCCGAAGCAGTCGATCGTCTTCCAAGGGGAGACGCTGCTCGCGCGCGCCGCGCGCCTCGCGCGCGAGGTCGCGGACGAGGCGATCGTCGTGACGCGCGAAACCAATCCCGATGCAGATGAAGGCATCGCCTCGTCCATTCGCGCCGGCGTGCGAGCCGCCGGCGAGGCGCGCATCCTGATTCTGTTGTGCGATCAGCCGCTCATCACCGCGGAGCATCTGCGGGCACTGCTGGCCGTCGACGCGCCGATCGTCGCCACGTTGTACGGCGGCATTGCAGGCGTGCCGGCCGTCTTTGCGCCCGAGCTCATTCCGGAGCTCCTGTCGCTGCAGGGCGATCGCGGCGCGCGCGTCGTCATCGAGCGTCACAAGGCGCGCATGCAAGGGGTCGCGTGCGAAGCCGCGGCCGTGGACATCGACACGGAAGGAGATTTGCTAGCGCTGTAAGCGGGTGCCGAAGAAAAATCGACTGTTTGGAACCATGGCGGCCGCCGTGGCGGTGATCCTCATTGGCTGGATCGATTACCGGACCGGTACGGACGTCGGTCTCTCGCTGCTTTATCTGGTCCCCGTTGCGATGGCCGGCTGGTACGGCGGAATCACGGCGGCGATGGCCACCGGGGCCGCGGCCGGCACGGCGTGGCTCGCGGCCGACATCGCCTGGCGCACCTCCGAAACCGCGATCGCAATCTCGGTCTGGAACGCGTTCACGCGGTACGTCATCTACATTTCGGAAGGGGTGCTGCTCGCGATGCTGCATCGCGATCGCGAGAAATTGCGCCGGCTGGCGGCGCGCGAATCGTCGCTCGCGCGCACCGACTCGGGCACCAGCCTGCCGAACGCGCGTGCGTTCATGGAAGTGCTCGAGGCGGAGATCGCTGCGGTGCGTGAAAGCGGTCACCCGCTCTGCGTCGCCTATCTCGATCTGGACAATTTCAAAGGGGTGAACGACCGGTACGGCCATGCTGCAGGCGACGAGGTGCTGCAGCGGGTCGCGGGCGAGATCCAGCGGTCGATTCGCGGTCACGACGTTGCGGCCCGCGTCGGCGGCGACGAGTTTGCGGTGCTCCTGCGCGGCGTCGATTGCGATGTCGCGCGAACGGTCGGTGAGCGCATTTCCGCGCGCGTCGGCGCCATTGCCGCGAGCTACTCCGACGCACGGCTCGGCATCACCACCGGCGTCGCGCACTTTCGCGACGTCCCGGAGAACGCCGCGGCGCTGCTGCGCGCCGCGGATGATGCGATGTACGAAGCGAAGACGCGCGGCAAAGGACGCGTCGTCGTCCAGAATCTTTAGCGCGCGTTCTACTCGGCTGCGGTGCTCGTCGCCGCCGAGGGAGTGAGTGGCGTGCGCGGATCTCGCCACAGACCGACCGTTTTGCGGCCGTAGTCGATCGCCACCAGAAAGCGCGACAGCAACCGATTGCCGACGCGCGCCTGCGAGACGTTCGCGTAACGCACGTCGATCGAGCCAAAGTCGGTGCCGGCGACGCTCACCGCCGCCGTCCCGCGGGACGTCGATGTGGTGGACGGCAGGACGA
>DASVUA010000121.1:0-6165 GCA_036387295.1 Thermoanaerobaculia bacterium
CGCTGTTCGAAGACGAACGGGCGTTGCTCGAATCGTGGAGCGGCGGCACGGCGGTCGTCGAATCGCCCGACGCCATTCATCGCTGGTTCGAGGCGCAGGTCGCGCGGACGCCGCAATCGGAGGCGGTGCGGTTCGAGGGAGAAGCGTGGACGTACCGCGAGCTCGACGCGCGCGCGAACCGGCTCGCACAGCATCTCCGCGCGCGTGGCGTGCAACGCGAAACGCTGGTCGGTCTCTGCGTCGAGCGCTCACTCGATCTCGTTGCCGGCATCCTCGGCATCCTCAAAGCCGGCGGCGCATACGTGCCGCTCGATCCCGCCTATCCCGCCGATCGCCTGCGGTTCACGATCGAAGACAGCGGCGTGCCGCTGGTCGTCACGCACTCCGCGCACGAAGCGTTGCTCGCCGGTGTGCCGCTCGTGCTGCTCGATCGCGACGCCGATGCGATTGCCGCGCAACCCGATACCGCGCCGGAGGGCGAGGTGCGTCGCGAGCAGGCGGCGTACGTCATCTACACCAGCGGCTCCACCGGACATCCGAAAGGAGTCGTCGTCACGCACGGCAACGTCACGCGGCTCATGGCGGCGACCGAATCGCTGTACGACTTTTCGCCGTCGGATGTCTGGACGCTCTTCCATTCGTACGCCTTCGATTTCTCGGTGTGGGAGCTCTGGGGCGCGCTGCTGTACGGCGGTCGCGTGGTGGTCGTGCCGTATGTCACGAGCCGCTCGCCGGAGCAGTTTCATCGCCTGCTGGTCGACGAAGGCGTGACCGTGCTCAATCAAACGCCGTCCGCGTTTTACCAGCTGCTCGACCATCCCGCGCCGCCGTCGCTGCGCTACGTGATCTTCGGCGGCGAGGCGCTCGACCTCGGCCGTCTGCGCGGCTGGCTCGACCGTCACGGCGACGAGCACCCGCAACTCGTCAACATGTACGGCATCACCGAAACGACCGTGCACGTGACGTATCGCCGCATTCGCAAGGCGGACGTCGAGCGGGGCGCGGGAAGCGTGATCGGGACGCCGCTGCCCGATCTCAAAGCGATCGTGCTCGATGCGGCGGGCGACCTCGCGCACATCGGCGTCGCGGGGGAGTTGTACGTCGGCGGTGCGGGCGTTTCGCGCGGGTACCTGAACCGCGACGAGCTGACCGCGAGCCGCTTTCTCGACACCGCGCACGGAAGGCTGTATCGCACCGGCGATCTCGTGCGCTGGCTTCCCACCGGCGAGCTCGAATACCTCGGGCGCATCGACACTCAGGTGAAGATCCGCGGCTTCCGAATCGAGCTCGGCGAGATCGAGCATGTCCTCCGCGCGGCCGATGCGGTGAGCGATACCGCCGTCACGATGCGTGATGGACGGCTGGTCGCGTACGTCGTGCCGCGCGGCGCCGTCACGCCTGCCGCCTTACGCGAACACTGCGAGCGGCAGCTGCCCGAGTACATGGTGCCGGCGGCGTACGTCACGCTCGAATCGCTGCCGCTTACCGCGAACGGCAAGCTCGATCGCGACGCGCTTCCCGATCCCGACGCGGAAGCGTTGCCGCGCACGCAGTACGTCGCACCGCGCAACGAAGTCGAAGAACAGCTCTGCGCATTGTGGGAGCAGGTCCTCGGCGTTTCGCCCATCGGCGTGCGCCACAAGTTCTTCGAGCTCGGCGGGCACTCGCTGCATGCCACGCAGCTGATGGCGCGCGTCCGTTCGCGCTTCGCCGTCCATCTGCCGCTCAGCAGTCTGTTCGAAGAGCCGACGGTCGAGCATCTCGCCGCACTCATTGCGGCGCATCGCACGAAGCCGGCGCACGAAAGCGCAGGCAGCGCGGCGCGGAGCGCGCCGGTTCGAAGCAAACGCCGTCAGGTGCGCCTCACCGATCAGGGTGAGGTCATCGACAGCGGTCCCGAGTAGTCGCGCGGCCGCGAACGCCGCGCATCGTGCCGCACCGCGAAGCAAGACCCATCGATCCGAGGAACCCATGGAACTTGGCGCAGCACCAGTCTCGTTTGCGCAGCAGGGGCTCTGGTATCAGGCAGAGCTCGAGCCGGGAAATCCGGCGTATCACGTCCCGGTCGCGGTGAGGTTGCGCGGCACGATCGACAAAGCGGCGCTCGTCGCCGCACTCGACGCGATCGCCGCGCGTCACGAGACGCTGCGCACCACGTTCGCGCTGCAGGGCTCGGAGCTCATTCAGGTCATCCATCCCGAGATCCGTCTCCCGTTTTCCGAAGAGACGATCGGCGGCGACGAAGCGCTCGCGCGCCGCATTCAGGAAGAGATCCGCAAACCGTTCGATCTCGTGCGCGGACCGCTTCTGCGCTCGATCCTCTTCGAGCGCGCGGATGGCGACGCGGTGCTGCTTCTGATGATGCATCACCTCGTCACCGACGGCTGGTCGCTCGGCGTGATGATCCGTGAGCTGGCGGCGTTTTATCGCGAGTTTGCCGGCTTCGGCCACGGCAGCGAGCCGCTGCCCGAGCTCGAGATTCAGTACGCCGACTTTGCGGAATGGCAGCGCGAACAGGCCGGCGGCGCGTGGACCGAACAGCTCGCGTACTGGAAAGAGCGGCTTCGTCCGCCGCTCGCGCACGCCGAACTGCCGACCGACTTTCCGCGCCCGCTCACCCGCACGTTCGACGGCGCGACCGAAACGTTTCTCATTCCGCTCGCGCTCCTCGAACGGCTGCGCGAGCTCTCGTTCGAGACCGGCTCCACGCTCTTCATGACGCTGCTCGCCGCGTTCAAAGTGCTGCTCTATCGCCACACCGGCATCACCGACGTGATCGTCGGCTCGCCCGTCGCCAGCCGCAATCGCCGCGAGATCGAAGAACTGGTCGGCTTCTTCGTCAACACGCAGGTGCTGCGCACGAGTCTCGACGGCAACCCCGCATTCGTCGAAGTGCTGCGCCGCGTGCGCGAAACGACCCTCGGCGCGTGGGACAACCAGGACGTGCCGTTCGAGATGCTCACCAGCGTCCTGCAACCGGAGCGGACGCGCGAGGTCAGCCCGTTCTTTCAGGTCATGTTCGCGCTGCAGAACGCGCCGCGCGGCACGCTCGATCTTCCCGGCATTTCGATCGAGCCGATGGACGTCGTCACCGACACCGCCAAGCTCGCGCTGACCTTCATCAACGAAGAAGTCGCGGACGGGCTCCAAGTGCGGCTCGAGTACAGCACGTCGCTCTTCACGCGCGACACCATGCGCCGCATCGCCGCGCGGTATGAACGCCTGCTCGAAGCGCTCTGCGCCGATCCGCTTTCTACGATCGACCAGATCCCGATGCTCCCCGATTCCGAGCGCGCGCTGCTCGAAGAATGGGCCGGCGGTCACGAGCAATTCGACTGCGCCGGCGGCATTCACCAGCGCTTCGAAGCGCAGGTGCGCCGCGCGCCCGATGCCATCGCGCTGCGCTGTGACGGCGAATCGCTCTCCTATCGCCAGCTCGACGAGCGCGCCAATCAGCTCGCGCATCATCTCCAGTCGCTCGGGGTGGAGCGCGAAACGCTGGTCGGTCTTTGTCTCGACCGCTCGCTCGATCTGGTGGTCGCGATCCTCGGCATTCTGAAAGCCGGCGGCGCGTACGTGCCGCTCGATCCGTCCTACCCCGAAAACCGTCTGCGCCTCGTCATCGAGGACAGCCGCGTGCCGCTCGTCGTCACGCATTCCGCGCATGCGCCGCTGCTGCGCGATGCGCCTGCTCTGGTGCTGCTCGATCGCGATCGCGACGCCATCGCGGCGCAGCCGCATCACGCGCCGGGAACCGGTGTGGAAGCGGCGCAGGCGGCGTACGTCATCTACACCAGCGGCTCCACCGGTGTGCCGAAAGGCGTCGTCGTCACGCACGCAAACGTGATGCGGCTGATGGCGTCCACCGAAGCGATTTACGGATTCGACGAGCGCGACGTCTGGACGCTCTTTCATTCGTACGCGTTCGACTTTTCGGTGTGGGAAATCTGGGGCGCACTGCTGTACGGCGGCCGTCTGGTGATCGTGCCGTTCGCGACCAGCCGCGCGCCCGAACAGTTCCATCGCCTGCTGCTCGACGAAGGCGTCACGGTGCTCAATCAGACGCCGTCCGCGTTCTATCAACTGCTCGAATTCGCCGCGCCGCCGTCGCTCCGCTACGTCATCTTCGGTGGCGAAGCGCTCGACGTCCCGCGGTTGCGCGGCTGGTTCGAGCGACACGGCGACGAGCACCCGCGGCTCGTCAACATGTACGGCATCACCGAAACCACTGTGCACGTCACGCGTCGCCGCATCCGGATGGCCGATGCGGTCGACGGCGCGGGGAGCGTGATCGGCCGTCCGCTCGCGGACCTGCAGGCGTACGTGCTCGATCCTGCCGGCGAGCCGGTGCCTGTCGGCGTGGCCGGCGAGTTGTACGTCGGCGGCGCCGGCGTCGCGCGCGGCTATCTGCGGCGCGACGAGCTGACGGCCGCTCGCTTCGTGCAGACGCCGAACGGCACGCGCCTGTACCGCACGGGCGATCTCGTGCGCTGGCTTTGGAACGGCGAGCTCGAATACCACGGACGCATCGACACGCAGGTGAAGATCCGCGGCTTCCGCATCGAGCTTGGCGAGATCGAGCATGTGCTGCGCACGTTCGGCAGCCTGCGCGATGCGGCCGTCGTCGCGCGGCCTGGTCCATCCGGGCAGCAGCGCCTCATCGCGTACGGCATCGCGGAATCGAGCACGCCGGTGACGCCGAATTCGCTGCGGCAGGCGTGCGAAGAACACCTGCCCGATTACATGGTGCCGTCCGCGTACGTCACGCTCGACGCGTTTCCGCTCACTGCGAACGGCAAGCTCGATCGCGATGCGCTCCCCGATCCCGATCTCGAGCACGACACCGTGCACGAGACCTACGCCGCGCCGCAGAACGAGGTGCAGGCGACGCTCGCGCGCATCTGGTCGCTGGTGTTGAACGTCGAGCGCGTCGGGATCCGCGACAACTTTTTCGCCCTCGGCGGCGATTCGATCCTGCTGCTGCAGGTCGCGGCGAAATCGGCCAAGGCAGGCCTGAAGTTCAGCCGCCGCAATCTCGTCGAGCACCAGACCATCGAAGAGCTGTCGCTGCTCGTGAAGCAGGTCGCGCCGAAGAGCGTCGCGCAACCGGAACCGCCGCAAGCGGTCGAGGTGCCGAAGCAGGAGAGCGCCGAATTCGAAGACGTCTACCCGCTGACGCCGATGCAGCAGGGGCTGCTGTTCCACACGCTCTATTCGCCGGAGCAGGATTTCTACATCGAACAACTGCACGCCGAATTGCGCGGCGAGGTTGATCTCGCCGCGTTCGAGAGCGCGTGGCAGACCGCGATCGCGCAGCACGCCGTGTTGCGCACGTCGTTCGAATGGCAGGGCCTCGACGCGCCGCGGCAGCGCGTGCATCGCGCGCCGGCGTTCCACATCGATCACGAAGACTGGCGCGGCCTCGATGCAGTCGAGCAGAGCGCGCGTCTCGCGCGGCGTCTGGCCGACGATCGCAAACGGGGATTCGATCTCTCGCGGGCGCCGCTGATGCGCATCGCGATGTTCCGTCTCGGCGACGATCGCTGGCAGTGGCTCTGGACGCACCATCACCTCGTGCTCGACGGCTGGTCGCTCAGCGCGGTGGTGGGCGATGTGCTGACGTGCTATCGCGCCTTCACTCGCGGAGAGGAGCCGCAACTGCAGGAGCGGCGTCCGTATCGTGATTACCTCGACTGGCTCGCGCAGCAGGATGCGAAAGCGGCGGAAGCGTACTGGCGCGAAACGCTGGCCGGCTTCACCGCACCGACACGAGTCGATGCACTGACGCGTGACTCCGGCGAGCAGGGAACCGACGCGCGCGGCGAGCTCGATCTGGCACTCACCGCCGAACAGACCGCGCGGCTTCAAAGCGCCGCACGCCGCCATCAGGTGACGCTCAACACGCTCGTCGCCGCCGCCTGGGCGCGCCTGCTTCAGAGCTACAGCGGGAGCGACGACGTCGTCTTCGGCGTGACGGTTTCGGGCCGCCCCGCCGAGCTCGCAGGCTACGAGCAGATGGTCGGGCCGTTCATCAACACGCTGCCGTTGCGCGTCGCGATCGATGACTCGACACCGTTCGACACGTGGCTGCGCGGCCTGCAGAAAGAGGCCGGAACGCTGCGCGAATTCGAGTTCAGCCGCCTCGTCGACATCCAGCGCTGGAGC
>DASVUA010000122.1:0-4648 GCA_036387295.1 Thermoanaerobaculia bacterium
CGGCGGGCTCTCAGCCCGCCGGCTGTCGATTGACTCGGCGGGCTGAGAGCCCGCCGCTCCACTAGAACCGCACCCGCTACTCGCGATACAGCAGGAACTCGTCGCGGAAGCGGGCGAACTCGCGCAGCGGGTCTTCCCATTGCGCAACCCAGTCGTCGACGTCGCCGCCGCTCTCGACCAGTTCGCGGTACTGCGCCGAGCCGGCCAGGAGGTCGATGGCCAGGCGATCCGAGACGAATTCGTACGTTTCGGTGCGCCACTTGAACTCGTCGGGATTCATGTCGCGCGCGACCTTGAGGCACCACAAACCGGTGCGGTAGGGCTCGAACGTCGCCCGATTCGTGACGTGCATTTCGACGCCGCCGCACACCTTGTTCGCGTGCTTGTGAAACGTCGGCATGAAGTAGTGCGGCCGGAAGATGACGCCCGGCAGCGCGAGCTTGTTCAGCCGGTCGGCGAACTTGAATGACTCGAGCCACGGCGCCCCGAAGAATTCAAACGGATGCGTCGTGCCGCGCCCTTCGCTGAGGTTCGTTCCTTCGACGAGGCACATGCCGGGATAGACCGTCGCGGTGTAGACCGTCGGCATGTTCGGTGACGGGATGACCCACGGCAGGCCGGTGTCGCCCCACCACATCGAGCGGCGCCACCCTTTCATCGGCACGACCACCAGATTGCAGTCGAGCTTGTGCACGTCGGCGTAATAGCGCTTGAACCAGAGCGCGAGCTCGCCCGCCGTCATGCCGTGCCGCGTCGGCAGGGGGAACATGCCGACGAAGCTCGAGTACTTGTCTTCGCGGATGTTGCCTTCGAGATGCACGCCATCGATCGGATTCGGCCGGTCGAGGACGATCACCTGCAGGCCGAGCGGCGCCGCTTCGCGCATGCAGAGCGCCATCGTGTAGATGAACGTGTAGTAACGCGACCCGATGTCCTGGAGGTCGATGACGAGCGCGTCGAGGTTCTTCAGCACTTCACGCCGCGGCGCGAGATCCGTCTCTTTCTCGCCATAAAGCGAGTAGACCGGCAGGCCGGTGAGCGGATCGGTGGAGTGGTCGATGTGCGCCATGTCCTGCGCTTCGCCCCAGATGCCGTGCTCGGGACCGAACAGCGCGGTGAGCTTCCAGCCGCGGCCCGCCTGCAGCAGCTTGACGGCGTGCCGCAGATCGCGCGTGACCGCGCTCTGGTTCGTGACGAGTCCGATGCGCTTTCCCTGAATGCGCCACGGTTCTTCGTCGATGAGGACTTCGAGTCCGGGAAGGACGTTCATGGTTCTCCTTCAAAAGGACGAGAGTTGAGAATTGAGGATTGAGGATGCGTGCTCAGCCGCAATCCCCAATCCTCAATCCTTCATCCTCGATCCGTTCAGTGCTCCGTTTTTCCTGCGAGTAGTTCCAGCGCGTGAGGAATGAGGTGCAGGACTGCTTCCAGATTCTCGACCGCGCCGGCCGTACTCCCGGGCAAATTCACGACCAGTGCCGTCCCGCGGGTGGCGGCCTGCGCGCGCGACAAGGCGGCCATCGGAGTTTTCTGAAGGGAGGCGGCGCGCATCACTTCTCCGAACCCTGGAACGACGCGATCGCACACCATGAGCGTCGCCTCGGGCGTGACGTCGCGCTTCGCGATTCCGGTGCCGCCGGTCGTCACGATGAGCCGGATGCCGGCGGACGTGGCGTCGACGATCGCGGCGGAAATGAGCTCCACCGTGTCGGCCACGACGACGACCGCATCGACGCGATATCCGCGCGCCTCCAGCAGGTCGCGCACCGCCGGTCCGGAGAGATCCTTCCGCTCGGAGCGCGACGCGGCATCCGAGCAGGTGATGACGCGAGCGGCAATCATGTACGCTCGATTGTAACGGTGCGGGAACGCGCCGCCCGTTCTGCTGCCGCGGCGCTACCATGGTCGGACACCAGCCCGCCGTCACCGAATCGAAAGAGGAGCTTCATGCGCAAGGTAACGATCCTCATCGCCATTCTGTCGTTCACGTTTCTCGCTTGTCCGCCGCCAAAGTCCGAAACGAGCGGAGGGGGCAAAGGCTCCGGCACCGGCGACATTCTCATCGGCGAGTACGGCTCGCTGACCGGCTCGGAAGCATCGTTCGGACAGGAAACTCACAACGCGATCATGATCGCGGTCGATGAGATCAACGCGGCGGGCGGCGTTCTGGGCCGCAAGATCCGCATCCTCACCGAAGACGATCAGTCGAAAGCAGAAGAAGCGGCGAACGCGGTCACGAAGCTGATCACGCAGAACAACGTCGTGGCCGTCCTCGGCGAAGTGGCGTCGTCCAGCTCCCTCGCCGCCGGCCCGATCTGCCAGGCCAACAAGATCCCGATGATCACGCCGTCGTCCACCAATCCGGCGGTCACGGAAAAAGGCGATTACATCTTCCGCGTCTGCTTTCTCGATTCGTATCAGGGGGAATCGCTGGCGAATTACCTCAGCAACAACCTGAAGATGAAAACCGCCGCGCTGCTGGTCGACATGAAGAGCGACTATTCGACCGGCCTCGCGCAGTATTTCGAACAGCAGTTCGTGAAGAACGGCGGACGGATCGTCGTGCGCCAGAGCTACGCGAAAGGGGATAACGATTTCCGCTCGCAGCTCACTGCCGTTCGCGCCGCGAATCCGGACGTCCTCTTCGTGCCCGGCTACTACAACGACATCGGGCAGATCGCGAATCAGGCGCGCGACCTCGGCATCAAGCAGCCGATCGCCGGCGGCGACGGCTGGGAATCGCCGAAGCTGATCGAGATCGGCGGTCGCGCGCTGGAAGGGGCGTTCTACGCGACGCACTACTTCCCGGCCGATCCCAATCCCATCGTGCAGAAGTTCGTCACCGGTTATCAGAAGAAGCACGGCAGAACGCCGGACGGCCTCGCGGCGCTCGCCTACGACGCCACGCACGTGCTGGCCGACGCGATCAAACGCGCCGGTACGACCGACGGCCCAAAGCTCCGCGACGCGATCGCCGCGACGAAGGCGATGAACGGCGTGACCGGCGCGATCACCATCGGTCCCGACCGCAATCCGGTCGGCAAAAATCTGGTGATCGTCGAAGTGCGCAACGGCCAGCTCGTGCTGAAGGACAAGATCTCGGGCGGAAAATGACGCCCATTGAAATGGAGGTCACATGAGCGTGATCGAGCAACCGGTCTCAATGAAGTATTCGGCGGTCCAGAACTACATCGGCGGCGAGTTCGTCGCGAGCGACGCGCAGCTCGTCGACGTGATGAATCCGGGCGACGGCAGTGTGATCTCGCGGGTGCCGATGTCTTCAGGTGCCGACGTGGAGCGCGCGGTCGACGCGGCGCGCGCCGCATTTCCCGCCTGGGCCGCGACGCCGATCAAAGAACGCGTGCAGGTCTTTTTCCGCTACAAGGCGCTGCTCGAGAAAAACATCGACGAGCTCTCGGCGCTGATCACCGACGAGAACGGCAAGGTCGACAGTGAAGCGCGCGCGGAAGTGCTGAAGGCCGCCGAATTGTGCGAATTCGCCTGTTCGCTGCCGCAGATCACGGCCGGTGAAGTGCTGGAAGTGAGCCGCGGCGTGGAGTGCCGCGTCGAGCGCTACCCGCTCGGCGTCGTCGCCTCCGTTGCGCCGTTCAATTTCCCGAACATGGTTCCGCACTGGACCATCCCGAACGCCATCGCGCTCGGCAACTGCATGGTCCTCAAGCCGTCCGAGCAGGTGCCGATCAGCGCGACCCGCATCGCCGAGTTGCTGGCGGAAGCGGGTTTGCCGAAGGGTGTCCTGAATGTCGTCCACGGCGGTCAGGCCACGGTGGAAGCGATCTGCGATCACCCCGGCATCGAAGCGATCAGCTTCGTCGGCTCGACCAAAGTGGCGAAGATCGTCTATCGCCGCGGGACCGCGAATCTCAAACGCGTGCTCGCACTCGGCGGCGCGAAGAACCACATCATCGTCATGCCCGACGCCGAGCCGGAAATGACGTCGACGAACGTCGTCGCCTCGATGGCCGGCTGCGCGGGGCAGCGCTGTATGGCGGCGTCGGTGTTGATGGCGGTAGGGAAGAGCGATCACATCATCGAGCGGATGGTGAACGTCATGCGCGACATGGTGCCGGGCGTCCATGTCGGCCCGGTGATCTCGAAAGAGGCGAAAGAGCGCATCGAGCGCTACATCACCGAGGCGGAAGAAGGCGGCGCTACCGTGCTCGTCGACGGCCGCGGCGCCACGGTCAAAGGGCGAGAGAACGGCTATTACATCGGGCCGACGCTCATCGATCACGTGCAACCCGAAATGCGCATTGCGCAGGAAGAAATCTTCGGCCCGGTGATGGTCATTGTGCGAGCGAAAGACGTCGACGACGCGCTCGACGTCCAGCACCGCTCGCCCTACGGCAATGCGGCGTCCGTCTTCACTGAAAGCGGCGGCGTTGCGCGCCACGTGATGGAAAACGCGAGCGCCGGCATGGTGGGCGTCAATGTCGGTGTGCCGGTGCCGCGGGAGCCGTTCGGGTTCGGCGGCTGGAACGAATCGAAATTCGGCGTCGGCGACATCACCGGCCACAGCTCGATCGAGTTCTGGACGAAATCGAAAAAGATGACCACCAAGTGGAACCGCGAGGCCGGCGTGAACTGGATGTCGTGAGAGATCGCGACGTAAGTGGAGCGGCGGGGG
>DASVUA010000123.1:0-2687 GCA_036387295.1 Thermoanaerobaculia bacterium
GCCCGCCGCTCCACCTCAGGTGACGTTTGCGCGAGAGCGCCCGTCAGTCACTTCTTCTTCAATCCGTCCAGGCGCCGTTGCGCGAGCTCGCTGGCGCTGGTGGCGCCGCGGTCTTTTGCGGCTTTGCCGTATGCGTCGATGGCGAAGCCGGTGACGCCGTAGTTTTCGGCGATGCGGCCGAGGACGTACCAGTCGCGCGCGTGCAGCTCGCCGCGATGCTCGTCGTTTAGGTCCTGCAGCAATGCCGTTCGTGCCTCGACGCTTCTGCCGGTCTCCGCGTAGAGCGCGGCCAGCGCATGGAGCGGACGAACCTGCTCGTCGTCCCGTTTTTCATCATCCTTCGCCTTCGCATTCACCGCCTGCTGCGCGTGCTCGATTGCGCGATCGAGCTCTTTTCCGGTGAAGAGAGCCAGCCATGCGGCGGCCGTGAAATCTGCAGGCTCGGGGCGGAGCTGATCGACGATCTGCGACGCGTACTGTTGCGCCGCGACGAAATCGTGCGCCTCGGCGGCGCTCGTCGCGAGTGCGCGCACGGCCATCACGTCATTCGGCAGACGCTCGTGGCGCGTCTTGGCCAGCGTCGTCGCTTCCGCGGTCCTGCCGCTGCCGAGGAGGGCGTCGATGTGGCGCGAGAACGCCGTCGCGGATTCGGGATTTGCCGCGAACACGCGCGTCGTCACCGCCAGCATCCGCGGCCAGTCTTTGCGCTCCTCGTAGATGCTCGCGAGTGCGAGATCGATCGCCGCTTTCGCCGCTTCACTCGAAGCCTGCTCGCGGCCAGCGAGCAGGATCGGCTCGCTCTTCGGCGAGTGCCGCTTGTCGACGGCGAGGGACGCCGCGGCCACGCGGATCTCCTCGATCGTCGCGCCGCTCTTTCCTTTCGTCCAGAGCGTCGCTAACGGCGAGCCTTCGAGCGGATCGTCGCTCGTGCCGCCTTTCACGTCTTCGCGCGTCCAGTTCAGCCACTTCTGCGCGGCCTCCAGCTTCCCCTCTGCCGCAAACGCGAGCACCGTCGCGCCGGTCATGTCGCCGCCCCCCTTCGTGCCGCCGCGCAGCATCCATCGCCCGTTTTCGCGCAGCACGAACAGCGACTCGCGGAGCTCGCCGGCCGATGACCCTTTCATTCGCATCCGGAGGCGGGACCCGTTCGACTCATCGCCGTCCTGCTGCACTTCGACCATGCTCGCCATGAGGTCGCCGAACACCGCGAACGAAAGCTCGTTCGGAGGCCGCATATCCATCTTCTTCATGTCTTCGACGAGAGTGTCTTCGCCGGTCAGGTATTCGGCCGGGATGATCGGCTTCATCCGCTCCGCATCGTTGTGCATGAGCGCATCGAACATCACCGTCACGACGCCGCGGGGCGTGTCGTCGCGCGGGACATCTTCGACGCGCTGGAGCTTCTTGAGAATCTCGATGAACTGCCGCTGCTCCGCCGCGGCGGCGGTGCCCTGTGTGGCCACCTCGAACAACGCGGCAGCGCGCGGGTAGAGGCGCAGGTTCAACATCACCTGCGCGACGGCGCTGGCGTAGTTGCGCTTTTTCTGCTGGTCGAACGCACCGAGCTCGCGGACCGCGGCCTCGGTGCCATCCGCCGCAGCGGTCGCGATGAGCTGCGCGAGATCGCGCTGCTGCACGTCGTCGAGCGTCGGTGCGAGTGCGCGCAGGTCGGCGAAACGGCCCATGTGCGCATACAGGAGCGTCAGCTCGGGCAGCATGCCCTTCCCCTCTTCGCCGAGGTCTTTCGCGATCGCCAGGACCTCCTCGACGGATTGGGCGAGTGCGGCATTGCGTCCGTACCGAAAGCCGTCTTCGCCGTAGCTGAGCGCGGTCGCCAATGCGACGCGGATCGTGAAATCCTCGGGATCGAGCTCTTTCGCCTTCCGCAGCGCCGCGATCGCGCCCTTCAGATCGAAGCCCTTGCGGTATGGCCGCCCCAGCGAGTCGTTCAGAAGAATCGCGGACAGGGCCTGATGCGCACGCGCGTTCTTCGGCTCGATCGCCACGGCGCGGCGGATCTCTTCACGCGCCGCATCGCCGAGGCCGCCCGCCAGCAATGCCTTGGCAGTCTCGATGTGATGCTGCGCTTCGGCCGGATGCAGCTTCGCGAGGCGGCGGAACTCGTCGAGAGCACCGCCGACGTCCCCTGCATTCAGCTTCACCTTTCCTGATTGTTCGAACCCGATCGTCACGACGTTGTTCGTCACGAAGCGGGTGAACGCAACGCGCGTCTCCTGGAACTCGGCGGGCGTGAGACGCCGCTTGCCGCTGTCGAAGCGAAACGTCGCGACGACCGTGTTGTCCGTCTCCGCGTGCAATTCCTGCGTGAAGGTCGTGGTGCCGAGCTTCTTCGTTTCCGCCGGGAGCAGCGTGCGCGGCACGTAGCCGGCCGGCGGCACGATGCGATACACCCACTCGCGAACGCCGGGGTTCGGGAAGAGGAAGTCGTGCGTGCGCTTTTTCGGCGCGTCGTCCGGGTTTTCGTCCGGCTGCACTTCTTTCCAGTCGCGCAACGTGTCGGGGATGTGCTGCGGCAGCGACGCGAGATTGATCGCGACCGAGGCTTCTCCGTCAGCGACCTGCCCGCTGTCGGATTCCGCCACTTCCACGGTGAGACGGAACGGCTTCGTCAGATCGTTCGCATCGGTCACTTCGTAGCGCGCCAGCTTTTTCGTGACGTACGCCGA
>DASVUA010000124.1:0-1553 GCA_036387295.1 Thermoanaerobaculia bacterium
GAGGGCGCTGGCGATGCCGGCATTCGACCCGAGGCCGACCTTGTAGTTGCCGGCGAAAAAGCTCTTCTGCGCTTCGACTTCGGCATCGGTCACCCCTTCGCGGCCGAACGTTTCGATCTCCTCGCGCGTCGAGCGGAGCGCTTTGGCGAGGTTCTGCGGCGCGACGTTCACGTTCACCCACCAGAGTCCGTCGAGGGCGTCGATGTTGGCGAAGCGGGAGGCCAGCGCGTACGACAGTCCTTCGGTGTCGCGCACGCGGCGGCCGATGCGCGAAGAGAGCGAGTTCTGGCCGAGGGCCGCGTTGCCGATGAGCGCCGCCTCGTAATCGGGATCGTTGCGGCGCAGGCCGCTGGCCGTGCCCATCACGATGTTCATGTTCGCCTTGCCGCGCATCGTCACCGCTTCGCGCACCGGTTTGTCGGCAGGCGTCGTGCGCGCGAGCTGCGCGTACGACATCCGCTCCCCTTTCGCGATGCCGCCGAAATGCTTCTCGACCAGCGCCAGCGTCTTCGCGGCATCGACGTCGCCGACGATCGCGATGATCAGCCCCGCGCCGCTGTAGCGCGTGCGATGAAACGCGCGCAGCTCGTCAGGCGTCGCCGCTTTCGCGCTCGCGACGAGCTTCGCGCGGCCGGTGGCGTAGTACGGATGCGTCTCCTGGTAGACGAGCTGACTGAGACGCTCCATCGCCCGCGCGCTGGTGTTGTCGTCGTTGCGCAGGTAATCGTTTTCGAGCTCTCTCTTCGCCTTCTCCAGCTCGTCCGCGGCGAACGCGGGGTTCTTCAGCTCGTCGGAAAGAATGTCGAGCAGCAACGGAAGATCGCGCGACATGCCGTTCGCACTGAGCACCGTTTCGGTGAGGCTCGCCGCGTAATTGCGCGTCGCGCCGACGTCGTTGAGCAGTTTCCCGATCGCTTCTTTCGAGCGTGATTTCGTTCCGCGCTGCAGCATGCGCGCGGTGAGCGCCGGCAACGCCGGCTTCCCGGCCGGTGCGGTGATGTCGCCGGCCAGAGCGATGCCGCGAATGGCGACGGTGGGAACGGAATGGTTCTCGACCACGTCGACGATGATTCCGTTCGCAAGTACCCGCCGCGTGGTGCGCTGCGCAAAGGAAGCCGCGGTGCGCTGCGTGTTCCTGACGGTCTGCGCGTTCGCGTCGTTCTGCGCCTTCTTCTGGACCGCCGGGCTTTCAGCCGGGCGATTCTCCGCCGTCGCATTTGCGACCTGCGCAGTCGCAGTCGATTGTTTCGCCACCGCCGGCACGAACCACCCCACGGTCGCGCGATCGGGCACGAGGTACGACGCGGCCACCCGCTTCACGTCTGCCGCGGTCACCGCTTTGATGTTGTCGACGTAGGTCAGGAACCATTTCCAGTTCGTCGAGGCGATCGACTCGCCGAGGTTCGACGCGTAGTTGTAGGTGCCATCGCGGCTGCGGATCACCGCTACTTCGATCTGCTGCTGCGCGCGCTTCACCTCTTCATCGGTGACGCCGTTCGCGACGATCTCCGCGACCGCCGCCTTGATCGCGCTTTCCACATCCTGATGCGTCT
>DASVUA010000125.1:0-11067 GCA_036387295.1 Thermoanaerobaculia bacterium
TGAAGTACTGAACCGAGAAGAACGTCGAGAGGCAGAGCGACGACGTGACGAGCGAGATGATCGAAAAGAGCAGGCGGTGCGAAACCTTCAACTTTCGGAACTTGGCCCGCGCGTGCGGGACAAAGATGATTGTTGAATAACGCTTATGCATGCATGCTCTCCGATTAATAAGTTGTGAGGCTGGCCGTAACGTGAGGGCGTATTCTTGATGATGCATCCAGCGGAGTCAACGAAAAACTGACTGCAAAACGGGCGTTATTGGAAGATCTCGCAATTCATCTAAACCCTCGGAAACTCAGCACTTGCAGCCTCGCTTTATGACGATTCCGCATATTGCGCCGCATTCCGCTGATGTCCTCGTGCATATTGGCGAATAACTTTATGGCTGGCGCGCGCTCACAGTGACCCGCGTCACGCCGGTGCTAGAATTCGCCGCACTTCGCCGACAGAGCCAATCACCAGACGACCATGACCAGACCCATGACCAGACCATGACCAGAGCTGACTGGAACACCTACTTCATGGGCATCGCCCACCAGGCCGCCACCCGCGCGACCTGCCTTCGCAAGCATGTCGGGGCCGTCATCGTCCGCGACCGGACGGTCCTCTCCACCGGCTACAACGGTTCGGTACGCGGGCTTCCTCATTGTGAAGACGAAGGCTGCGTGGTCGAGGAAGGGCACTGCATCACGACCGTGCACGCCGAGGCGAACGCGATTCTGCAGGCCGCAAAGAACGGTGTGTCGGTCGACGGCGCGGAGCTTTACACGACCGCCTCGCCCTGCTGGAACTGCTTCAAGCTCATCGCGAATGCCGGCATCCGCACCATCTACTTCGGTGAGTTCTATCGCGACGAGCGCTCGCGCGAGACTGCCGCGCGGATCGGCATCAATCTCATCGATCTCGAGATGCCCACCGCCGCGTTGAAGTAAATGCTCGTCCTCGCCGCCGACACCTCACTTCCCATTCTTTCGGTTGCGCTCGTGAACGACGGCACGCTCGTCGGCGCGATGGCGCTCGAAGGACGCGGCTCGCGCAACGAGAAGCTGCTGCCGGCGATCGACTGGCTGCTGGCCGAGAACGGTGTCGATCGCCGTACGATCGATCTGTTCGCCACCACCCGCGGCCCCGGTTCGTTCACGGGCGTGCGCATCGGGCTCGCGACTCTCCAGGGGCTCGCGCTGGTTCTCGGCCGGCCGGTCTGTGCGATGTCGACGCACGAGGCGATCGCGCACGGCGAAGCGGGCCGTGTGTCGATCGCCGATGATGCAGGCCGCGGTGAGTTTTACGTCTCGGAGTTCCTCGATGGTGTCGAGACCGTGGCCCCGCACCTCGGCAGCGCCGATCCTGCCGCGCGGCTGATCCGCGTCGCCGACTTTCTGCAGCACGACAACGTTGCGCTCCGTTGCGCGCGGCGGGCGATCGAGCTCGAAGCGCGCGGCGAAGGGGAGCGATACCGCGACGTGACGCCGATCTACGTCCGGCTGGCCGAGGCGGAGGTCAAGCTCCAGCAGAAACAGAATGCGTGACCTGCTCGTCATCGAAGCCGCAAGCCAGGCTGACGTCGACCAGATCCATCGCATCGAGGAAGCGTCGTTTCCCTCGCCGTGGCGCCGCGAGTTCTTCATCGGCGAGCTGAACGCCGACGGCCGGTTCAACCTCGTCGCGAAAAAAGAGGAGACCGTGGTCGGCTACCTCTTCGCGATGTGGATCTTCGACGAGATGCACGTGAACAAGATCGCCGTCCTCGAGAGCGAGCGGCGCCAGGGGATCGCCGATGCGCTGATGGCGCGCTGTTTCACGTTCGCCGAAGAGCACGACATCGCGTCGATTGCGCTCGAAGTGCGGATGTCGAACAAGGGAGCGCAGGATTTCTACAAGCATCTCGATTTCAAATCGTCGTACCTCCGCGCGCGCTACTACCCCGATGGCGAATCGGCCGTGGTGATGGTCCGCGACATGCCGTAACGCCGCGCGCTCAATCGCGCCAGCGGATCGAGAGCGTCCGCGGTTTCGTGAGTTGCTCGCGCACTGCCGACGCGATGTCCGTTGCGCTGACGTTGAACGTTGCCCGCCGTGGTTGCCGCGCGAGCTGTTCTGCGGTGAGGTTTTCCTCGCGTAGGAACGCGATCAGCGGGTCGGGAGAGATCCAGCGGCCTTCCAGCGACTTCAGCGATTCGAACAACTCCACCGGCTCGATCACCAGCGGCTTTTCTTCGCCCGGCACGCGCACGGTGATGCGAGCGGGGAACGGGTTGAAGATGAGGTCCGCTTCTTCCGCGAGCCGCGCGGCGTGCACTTCCTCTTCGTCCATCCGTCCGGCGAGGTCGTCCATCGTGCGGAGGAGTTGATCGACGTACGGCTGTTCTTCCTCGAACAGCGGCGGCGGCTCTTCGTCGATCGGCGTGAGGAGCGCTTCGTAGAGCGGCAGTGCGCGGTCGGGATTCGCATCCATGTACGTGTAGAGGCGATGCACCGCTTCGTAGTAGCGCGCGGCATCGGCGCTCCAGGCCGAGAGCGCGTCGTTGAAATGCCGCTGCTCCTCGCGCGACGCACGTGTGCTCGTGCCGGGATAGAACGTCAGCTCGCTCCAGCCGTCGCCACTCACGAGCTGCACCGTGATGCTGGTATCGGCAAACACCTGCTGAAGATCGCGACGTGGGATGCGGATCGTGCGGGTGACGCGATCGAGCGTGCCGCGCGTTTTCTGGAAGGTGGTCCGTTCGAGCTCCGAGCTCACCCGCGCGAATCGGACCGCCCACGGATCGCTGCCGGCCAGTGCCGCATCGCGCGCGGCGTCGGAATCGAGTGCGGTCTGTGCCGTGACGACGGCGCTCTCGTCATCGCGCGAGAGCTCGATCGTCAGTTCGTCGGCAGGCGGGCGAGTGCACGCCGCGGCGAGCATCAGCGCGGCCGCGAGCGCGATCCATCTGGACATCAATCCTCCTTGATCGCGGTGATCGGATCGAGCCGCGACGCAACGCGGGCGGGATACCAGGTGGCAACGATCGAGAGGATCACCGCGACGACGTTCACGCCCACGACGTCTTCGACGTCGAGCACGAACGGGAGGTAACTGGTGAAGTAGATGTCGGCCGGCAGCGGGATGAGATGCCACCGGTTGGCCACCCACGACACGCCGATGCCGAGGACGTTGCCGAGGAGCGTGCCGGTGAGTCCGATGAAGAGGCCGAGCTGCATGAAGAGCGAGCGGATGTTCTTTTCGGTCGAGCCGAGCGTACGCAGCACGCCGACCGAAGGACGCTTCTCGAGGATGAGCATCGAAAGCGAAGAGACGAGGTTCAGCGCGGCGACGAAAATGATGAGCGAGATCGTCGCGAACATCACCATCTTCTCGAGGCGCAGCGCGAGAAACAGCGGCCGGTTGATCTCTTTCCACGTCTTGAACTGCAGCCGCGGAAACTGCGCGGCGAGCGCGAGCTGCACCGCCTCCGCGCGCGACGGATCGCCGTACATTTCGATCGCCGTCGGACGGCCGTCCGTACCGAAGAGCCTCGACGCGTCGTCATGTGTGAGCCACGCATCGGCCGAATCGTCTTCGCCGGTCGACATGACGATGCGTCCGATGCGATAGCGCCGCATGACGGGGGCCGGTCCGAACGGCGTGAGGCGCATGCGCGGGGCGATCACGGTCACGAGGTCGCCCGCGTCGAGCGACACCGAGGCGGCAAAGCCGCGCGTGACGAAAATCTGCGGCTCGTCGCCCGTCCGGATCGGGCCGCGGCGGCTGGACGAATCGCCCACCGGCTCACGCCCCGGAACATACGACCGGACGCGCATCGGACGCCCGGCGCTCTGATCTTCGTTCGCGCCGTACGCAATGCCGCTGACGAACGGACGGACGTCGCGCATCCCGAGCCGCTGCGCCAGCGCGACGACCGCCGGCGCGCCGTCGATCATGTTCTGCCCCGCCGGCTCGACCAGCACCTGCGGGCTCGATTGAATGAGCCGCTGTTTGATCTGCCCCTGCAGTCCCGAAAGCAGCGCGATCGAGATCAGCAGCGTCGCCACACCGACCGCCAGTCCGAGCATGCTGATCACCGACAGAAACGCCGTATGCGCCTGCTTGCGGGCGGCCCAGAGATAGCGGCGGGCGATGCGCGATTCGAGGGACATGGGTGGGTGGCCGGTGGGCTTTGGGCGTTGGGCTTTTGGGGTGCGTCGTGTGCAGTGCGTTTCGCCCGGGCAAGAACCCCCAAACGCCTAAAGCCTAACGCCGAACGTCCAATCCCTAACGCCTACAGTTTCTTCAACGCCTCCACCGCCTCCTCCAGCGTTTCCATCGCAAGCGAGAACGACATCCGCAGATGGCCTTCTCCTTCGGGTCCGAAGACGGAGCCGGGGACGGAAGCGATGGAGGTGCGGTCGAGCAGCGTTTCCATCGCTTTCCACGAATCAGCGCCGAGGCGGGTGCGGACGTCGGGGAAGGTATAGAACGCGCCGGGAGGAGTGAGGCAATCGAAGCCCGCCTCGCGAAACGCGCCGACGAGGAGATCGCGGCGGCGGCGGTAGTCCTCGCGGATCGAATCGAAGAACGCCGGATCGTGCGTCACGGCCGCGAGCGCGGCGTACTGCGTCGGCGTCGAAACGCCGTTGACGCTGTTGAGCACCAGTTTCCGGAGGAACTCCATGAACGGCGGCGGCGCCACGACATAGCCGATGCGCCACCCGGTCATCGAAAAGCTCTTCGAGAACGTGTAGACCGAGATCGTCCGCTCGAGCATGCCGGGGAGCGAGGCGATCGAGATGTGCTCGCCGTCGTAGAGCAGATCTTCGTACGCCTCATCGGCGATGACGGTGAGGTCGTGCGCCTTGGCGAAATCGGCGACGGCGGTGAGTTGCTCGCGCGTCAGTACGTCGCCGGTCGGGTTCGCCGGAGTGTTGACGTAGATGACGCGGACGCGCGGCGTATAGCGCGATTCGAGCGCCTCGCGGATGTCGCCGCGGTCGCGAACCTCTTCCCACGGAACGCGCACCGCGACGCCGCCGGCGTAGCTGACCTGGTCCTTGATCGGCGTCCAGTAAGGGGCGAAGAACATCACCTCGTCGCCCGGATTCACCGTTGCGGAAAACGCGCAGAAGAGGCCGTGCGCGCCCCCCGCGGTGACGATGATGTCGCCCGTCGCAACGTGGAACCGGTTCTTGCGCGCGAGCTTCGCGCGCAGCGCTTCGAGCAGTTGCGGGATGCCGGAGGAGGGGGCGTAGCGCGTCTGATTCTCATCGATCGCACGCTTCATCGCCTCCTTCACGAACTCGGGCGAGGCGATGAACGGCTCGCCGCCTTCGAGTTGCAGCACGCGTTGTCCGCGCGACCGCATGTCGAGCACACGGTTGCGGATCTTGACGATGTCGGAAAAACCGAGGAGAGAAGCGCGATCGGCGACGTTCAAAACGGCCGGATTCTACACAATGGGATGGGGGCGCTGGTTGGCAGGCTGTTGTCGGTTGTCGGTTGTCAGTTGTCTGCGCCAGTTCGCCTGAGCGATCGTTGCAGACAACCGACAACACAACCGACAACAGCGAACAAACTACGTATTGGTCGCCGGCGGCACGGCCGACGGCAACGGCGCAGGCGTCGCTGACGCGGGAGGCGTGGTCGCGGGAGCGGTGGTCGTCGCGGGTGGGGGCGTTGTCCGGCGGCGTCGCGGTGCGGGGGCCGGAGCGGGCGTGGTCTGCTGCGATGGGTCGGTGGCGGGGGCGGCGGGGGTGACGATGTTCTGTGCCGGCTGTTGCGGCGAGGGCGCCTGCTGCGTCTGCGCTCCGGTGGAGTGTGTGTCGCGCGATGCGGCAGAGGCTCCACCCTGGAACTGCATGCTGCGGCGGGTGTGCTCGCCCGGATACATCCGCAGCAGCGCGAGATGCGTCAGGTCGCTGTCGAGAACGCGCGGATTGACGCGGACGTCCATGAGCGCCGGATTGATCGAGTATGCCTTCGCGTAGAGCTCGATGGCGCGCTCGCGATGCTGCCGCTGTTCTTCCACGAGACCGAGCTGGAAGAGCGCCGCGGCATGGCCGGGCTTGAGGTCGACCGTTTCGCGGAAAGCGCGGCGGGCACCGACTTCGTTGCCGTTCGCCGCGCGAACGAGGCCGAGGTTGTACCAGGCGGGGTAGTAGTTGTCGTCGGCGTTCACGGCGCGCTCGAACTCCCGCTCGGCGTCGCGCGGAAAGCCTTTCTCCACCAGCAGCGCGCCGAGGACGTTGTGTGCCTCGGGCGAATCGGGGTTCTGGCGGAGCGCCTCGAGCGTGCGGCTGATGTTCGCGTCGAGCTGGCTGCCGGTGTTGAGGTACTTCGCGTAGAACGGGTTTTCGTACGGCTTGTCTTCGTGTCGCACATCGCGGATCGCCGCGCAGCCCGCCGTCGCCACGACGGCAACAGCAATGATGAGAGTTCGTGTCATCGATCAGTCCTGGAGTGGTTTCGCCTTCAACTTCACCTTCCCGTCGACGGTCTCGACGCGGAAGGCTACGGTTCTGACGTTGTATTTTTCGCGAACCATGTCGCTCTGCTTCTGAATCATTGCCGCGAGCTGCTCGTAGGTCAGCGCCGCGCGCTTGCCCAACTTGCTGTTCTCGCGTTCGATTTCGTCGTAAAGCTTGCGGATCTCTTCGCCGTTGGAGCCGGGAGTCATCCTTACATACGGATCGGCCCCGGCCGACGTTACACGTGCGGCGGCCGGCGGTGGCGGGGGAGCTGGCGGCGCGGCTGTCATCGCTGCCTGACGGCGGCGAAAGTCGACCGGGCCTTCTTCCCTCTCCCGCATCTTCCGGCCCCACATCTCGCGAAACTGGTTGAAGCGCGAGAGGATCGTGTTGAAGCGGAAGCGGCGCGTGTTGTCGCGCATCTTCTGCTTGTTGATCTCATGGATGTAGGACTCCACCTGATGCCGCTCGAACGCGGGCGGCACTTTGATGATGCCGGAGAAGAACTGGTCGTACTTGTTCTTCAGGCGGCGGATGTCTTCTTCGAGCTTGTCGAGCTCGTCGTCCTGTTTGATCACGCTGGCTCGGAATAGACTAACAACGATGGCAAAAGCGCCCACCGCCGCCAGAGATTCCTCTCTCCGCTCCATCCCCTCGGTCGAGCGGATCCTGACTGCTGCATCGTTCGCGCCGCTCGTCGAGGCGTTCGGCCGGGAGCGGGTGAAAGAGGCGGTGGTCGAGCATCTCGCCACCCTCCGCGCCGAGCGCGCGCCGTACGACGAACGTGCGGCGGCCGATGCCGTCCAGTCGACGGTTTCGATCGCCACCGCGTCGACGCTCCGCCGGACCATCAACGGCACCGGCGTCATCATCCACACGAACCTCGGGCGCTCGCCGATCGACCCCGCCATCTGGAGCGAGGCTGCCGCGATCGTGACCGGCTACTCGAATCTCGAGTTCGACCTCGAGAGCGGCGAGCGGGGTGCGCGCGACGGTCACCTCACCAGCGTCTGCCGCGCCCTCTTCGGCTGCGAGGCGGCGATCCTCACGAACAACAACGCCGCCGGGACGATGTTGCTGCTCGCGTCGGTGGCGGCGGGGCGCGAAGTGATCGTGTCGCGCGGAGAGCTGGTCGAGATCGGCGGCGCGTTCCGCGTTCCCGATGTGATCCAGCAGGGAGGCGCGAAGCTGCGCGAAGTCGGAACGACGAATCGCACCCGCGCGCGCGACTACTCCGACGCCATCTCGCGCCGCACCGCGGCCATGCTGCGCGTGCACCGGTCGAACTTCGACATCGTCGGGTTCACCGAAACGCCTCAGATCGCGGAGCTGATCGACGTCGCACGCGCGAAGAAAGTGCCGCTGCTGTACGACGAGGGAAGCGGGCGTCCGGTCGATCTCTCGCGATACGGGTTCGCACCGGCGCCGACGATTGCCGAACTGCTCGCGCAAGGGGTGGACGTCGTCACCTGCTCGACCGACAAGCTGCTCGGCGCGACCCAGGGCGGCCTGATCCTCGGACGTGAAGATCTGATCGAGAAATGCCGCCGCCATCCGCTCATGCGGGCGCTGCGCGTCGGGAAAGAGACATACGCCATCGTCGCGGCCACGCTGCGCGCGTTCGCGACCGGGCGGCACGAAGAGCGGATTCCGATCTATCGCATGCTCGCCGCGCCGCTCGATCTGCTGCGCGCGCGCGGCGAGCACGTGATTCGCGACACGAGCGCGCGTCTCGTCGATAGCCGCTGCGCCCTCGGCGGCGGCACGACGCCGACCGAGACGATTCCGTCGATCGCCATCGAAGTCGCCGGCGACGCGAATGCGCTGCAAGCGCGTTTTCTGCGCAACGACACTCCGATCGCGGGCCGGATTCAGAACGACCGCTTCACGATCGACCTGCGCACACTGCTGGAGAGCGACCTCACGAGCGTCGCGGCCGCACTGCGCGAGTCGCTCAGCGTCTGAACGGCAGGTTCATTCAGTTTCGGACGCTGACGCGGCCGGAGGAGTGAGCGGTGCGCCGAAGAGCATCGTCTCGATCTGCTCGCGCGATTGCACGAGCAGCGTTTCTTTCGCTTTGAGCTTGAGGTTCGCGGTCTCGATCGGGTTGCCGACGCGAACGGTGACGCGGCCCGGCTTCACTCGTGCCGCGCCGACCGGAAAGACGTCGTACGTGCTGTCGATCGCAATCGGGACGATCGTCTTTTCGGATTTGATCGCGAGCAGAAACGCGCCGCGCTGAAACTGGCGCAGCGTCCGTTCGCGCGAGCGTCCTTCTTCCGGAAAGATGACGATCGTGTTCCCTTTGCGGATGCGATCGGCCGCCAGGTCGAACGATTTCACCGCGGTGCGGCGGTTCTTCCGGTCGATCGGAATGAAGCCGGCGCGCCCGATCGCCCAGCCGAAGATCGGCACTTTGAACAGGCTCACCTTGGCCATGAAACGAATCGGCTGCGGGATCGCCGCGACGATGCACGGGATGTCGAGATAGCTGTAGTGATTCGAGACCAGGATGTAGCGTTTCGCCGGATCGAGCCGTTCGACGTTCTCGACCTGCAGATCGATCCCCGCGGCGCGCACGAGCAGCTTGCCCCACGCGTGGACGAATGTGTCGATGAGCGGCGAGGTGGAGCGCACCATCGCGACGACGATGGTGGCGATGGCGAAAGGAATCGTGACGAAAATCGCGGCGAGCGCGAGCCACACAGTGCGCAGCATTGACGTCACATCATAGCGATTCAGACCGCCGCTTTGATCCGCTCCAGTTGCGCGAGGTGTTTCGCGTCGTGACGCACGAGCCGCTCGGCGGCACCGCGCACGGTGATCGGACCGTATTGCGGATGAATTCCGCTGCGGTCGAGCTCTTCGTCGGTCAGCCGTTCGAGGAAGGCGACGTTGTATGCGCGTTGAGCGCGAAACAGCTCGAGCAGTTCCGCGAACGGTTCGCGCCGGTGCACGCGCTCGATCCAGGCGTTCTGATCGAGCGCCGCGAGCGGCGTCTCTCCCGCACCGGCGACGATCGTGCGGATGCGCACCGCGTACACGAGCTCGAGGTCGCCGAGGTGCGCGACGACGTCGGCTACCGACCAGCCGCCTTCGCGTTCCAGCGCGTGCAGCGCCGTTTCGTCCAGGCCGGCAATCGCGGCGGTGAGCCGCGGCGGAAATGCGGTGAGCGTCTCGAGTGTGTCGCGCATGCAGTTCATACAATACGACGACCTTGAAGTATCACGAGCCATTCGATTGGGAGGGCGTTCTCGCCTGGCTTGCCGCGCGCGCCATTCCGGGCATCGAGCGCATCGAAGGGGACGCGTACATCCGCGGCGACGTGCGCGTCTGGCGCGAAGGCGACGAGGTCTGCACGACCGGGGAGGAAGCGCGTGTGCGGCGCCTGTTCGATCTCGACTTCGATCCCGCACCGATGCATGCGGCGCTCGGACGCGACCGGATGCTCGCGCCTTTGCTGCGCAAGCGGCCCGGGATTCGCGTGCCGGGTGCGTGGGATCCGTTCGAGCTCGCGGTGCGTGCGATCGTCGGCCAGCAGGTGAGTGTCGCCGGCGCCCGCACCATCCTCGGCCGGATCGCGAGTGAGCACGGTCTCGATCCGCACGTGCTCGCGGACGTCACGGTCGGCGGCATGCCTCGCAAGCGCGCAGAGACGATTCAGCATGTCGCCCGCTTCTTCGCCGAAGGCGGCGAGCCGGCCATCGACGCGCTGCTCGAACTTCCCGGCATCGGCCCCTGGACCGCGAACTACATCGCCATGCGCCTCGGCGATCGCGACGCCTTCCCCGCGGGCGATCTCATTCTTCGCCGCAACGCCGGCGGCCTCACCGAACGCGAGCTTCTGAAGAAAGCGGAGCGCTGGCGGCCATACCGCGCGTACGCGGCAGTGCTGCTCTGGACGCGAACCCCGAGCGCCTGAGGCTCACCGGTTCCGCACAGCGCGCGGGTGTAGAATCGGTGCCTCACAAAAAGCAGATGAACATCGTTCGCCCGAGGTGTGCCGTAACTTAACGAGTACATAAGGAGATCTGTGTGTCCGGAACCCTGTTGACGGCAAATGCCGAAGCTGTGGACGCGGGAACGGAGCCGATCGTCAACGACTTGACCATTCATGTCGCGACGGTGAACGGCTCCGGCTCTCAATCCTCGAACAATGTTCTGATGCGCTCGATCTTCCAGATGGGCGTCCCGGTCAGCGGGAAGAACATGTTTCCCTCCAACATCGCCGGCCTCCCGACGTGGTTCACGATCCGGGCGAACAAAGACGGCTGGATCGGGCGAAAAAAAGAAGTCGACCTGATGGTCTGCATGAACGCGCAGACCGCGCGTGAAGACGTCGAAGCGCTCACTCCCGGCTCGCTCTGCATCTACGACGCGCCTCTCGACTGCAAAGCGATTCGCGACGACCTCACGTTTTTCGAAGTGCCGTTTGCGAAGCTCGCCCCCGGCCTCGCCGAAGACTCGAAGCTGCGCAAGCTGCTGACGAACATGATCTACGTCGGCATCATCGCGGAGCTGATCGGCATCGAGCGAGGCGAGATCCTGATCGCGCTCGAGAAGCAGTTCAAAGGAAAGCAGAAAGCAATCGCGTCGAACGTTCTCGCCATCGACAAAGGCATCGAG